>JANODW010000277.1:0-7755 GCA_031412875.1 Pirellula sp.
CTCCTGCGCTTTCGAAACAGCACTATGCAGAACATGTGACCAAACCGTTCTACCCGAATTTGGAAGCGTTCATCACATCGTCCCCGATCGTCGCGTTGGCGCTTGAGGGACTAGAGGCTATCCGCGTTGTTCGTGACATGCTTGGGGCCACCAATGGACTCAAGGCAGCCCCAGGAACGATTCGCGGCGATTTTTCAAGTTCACGTCAAATGAATCTCGTTCACGCGTCGGACAGCGAGGAATCGGCAACTCGCGAGCTGGCCCTTTACTTCCAGCCAACGGAACTTTGCCAATACACCCCGACCCTCGTTGGCAGCTTCCGAGCTAGCGACGAAACCTAAGACAGCCGCCGCGAGCTTTTGCCACGGCACCCCTTTTTACCACTGAAACCATCCCCATGCGTCGCAACGACATCCGAAACATCGTCATCATTGCTCACGTCGACCACGGCAAAACCACTATGGTCGACTGCTTGCTCAAACAAAGCGGTCAATATCGCGAATCGCAGTTGCAAGGCGAACGCATTTTGGATAGCAACGACTTGGAAAAAGAACGCGGTATTACGATTCTCTCCAAGAACATCGCGATCGAATACAAAGGGGTCAAAATCAATTTGATCGACACCCCTGGCCACGCGGACTTTGGTGGCGAAGTAGAGCGGGTGGTCCGGATGGCGGACGGCGCGTTGGTTTTGATGGATGCCGCCGAAGGGCCCATGCCGCAGACCCGATTCGTGCTTTCTAAAGCGCTCGAAGCGGGGGTCAAGCCCATCGTGGTGATCAACAAAATCGACCGGCCGGATGCACGCTGCGATGCGGTCGTCGAAGAGGCACTGATGTTGTTAGTCGACCTCGGCGGCGAACACTTCATGGACCATTTCGATGTCGTCTTTGCATCCGGTCGCAGCGGCTATGCCACCCTCGATTGGAAAGAGCATGGCGACAATATGTCCCCGTTGCTCGATATGCTGTTGGAAAAGATTCCCGGCCCCGAAGTCGAACCGGATGCCCCGCTGCAACTGCTGGTCACCAATCTCGATTGGTCGGATTACGTCGGCCGGATCGCGATCGGACGTATCCAGTCTGGAACGTTGACCAAAGGCCAGCAGGTCGATTTGGCAAAAGACGAAGGCAAAATCGTCCCCGCTCAGATCGCCAACTTGCAAATGTTCGATAAATTGGGTCGGATCGATATCGAAAGAGCGACCGCTGGGGACATCGTGGCGGTCGTTGGGATCGAAAACATCGACATTGGTGACACGATTTGCAACCGAGGAGAAGTGAACCCGCTCCCTCGTTTGCGCGTCGACGAACCCACGCTAGAAATGATTTTCAGCATCAATACATCCCCGTTGGCGGGCAAGGATGGGAAATACGTCACCACCCGACAGTTGCGCAATCGCCTTGAAAAGGAACTCGAGCGCAACGTCGCATTACGCGTTCGACCCGTAGAGGGAAGCGAAGCGTTTGCCGTATGTGGACGCGGCGTTCTCCACCTTTCGATCTTGATCGAGACCATGCGACGCGAAGGCTTTGAGATGAGCGTGAGCAAACCTCGCGTGGTACTGCGCAATATTGATGGTGAGCTGCAAGAGCCCTACGAAGTCTTGAACATCGAAGTTCCCACCGAAAAAATGGGACCGATTATGGAGATGGTGGGCAATCGACGCGGCATCCTCGAGGAGCTCACCCCTCGCGGCGACTACACGTTGCTCCGTTTCTCGATTCCAGCTCGTGGGCTGATCGGCGTGCGAACCAAGATGCTCAATGCGACTCAAGGTACCGCGATCATCCACCACCGATTTTCCGGCTACAAGCCTATGGAAGCCGAACTGCCACGCCGCCAAAACGGTGTGTTGGTTTCGATGGTGCCTGGCAAAGCCATCCCTTACACGTTGTTCGCGCTCCAAGATCGCGCCGAGTTGTTCGTCGGTCCTGGTGACGATGTGTACGAAGGCATGATCGTTGGTGAAAACGCTCGCGATAATGATTTGGTCGTCAACCCAACCAAAGAAAAGAAACTGACCAACGTCCGGGCCGCGGGCAGCGATGAAAACATCATTTTGAAGCCGCACCGCCAATTGTTTTTGGAAGCGGCTCTGGAATACATCGAGGATGATGAATTGGTCGAGGTAACACCGAACGTCATCCGCATGCGTAAGGTTTTCTTAAGGGAAAACGAACGACGACGCCAATCCAAGTCGCCTGGCGAATTGGCAATCGGCTAGCGCTCAGTCCCCTTTCGCTCCTCGAAAGTGCGCTTTTGCGGAGCTAAATCGCTTTCAAGCGCCGCTGTGAAGAAGCTCATAGATACGCTGATCGTTCAGCGTATCGGCGATCCATTGGCAGCCCTGGAAATTCCCTTGCCTGGTATGATCGTTGGGGACCGAGACCACATATGCCCCGGAGCTGACTCCAGCGCGGGTGCCTGTCGGGCTGTCCTCCAACACCAGCACCCGTTCTATGTCTACCGACATCCGTTTGGCGGCTGCCAAGTAGATGTCGGGGTAGGGCTTTCCCCGCTCGACTTCTTCTGCGGTAATCACAAAATCGACTCGATCGAGCATTCCCACTAGGCCGAGCGCTTTGGTCGCAAAGCTTTGGGTAGAACTGGTCGCAACGCAGCGTGGGAGTTGCAAACCATCGAGTTGCTTCATCAGTTCCTGGAGGCCGGGCATGGCCGCCAGTTGCGTCGGCAGGATGCCTTCAAAGATCGCGTCGGTTTCGCGTTGCAGCTCCTGCCAGGTTTCCGTCATGGCTTCTTCTCGAATCAAAACACCGAACGCTTGGGGCGCCGGCAAGCCGATCATTTGGCTTCGGACCTCTTCGCGGTAGCGCTTGCCTCGGCGTTGCATCAGGATGTGGCCTACTTGCTCGTAGAGGTCTTCGGTGTTGAGCATGAGCCCATCCATATCGAATGCGACCGCTGCGATCCTTTTGTCCTTTGCGTGGGTGGATAACTTGTTGGATCCGTTTGGCTGTTGTGGACTCATCTTGGCGGTTGCTAACATCGACTTTCGGACTGTTCAGTAGTCCCTGTTTTGCTGACCCCTTTAGCGGCTCGAACCTTCCCCCGATTGACTGCTTTTCCACATTCCAGGAAGCGGCTTGGCAATGGGTTTGGGGTTGGTTTTTCGTTGCTCATGGGCCTATATCTTGGGGGCTATGAACAGGAATTCGAGCGTCACTACAGATACAACAAGTATATAGTTCTATTTAACTTATAAGGAAGCCGGGACATCTCGGCTTACTTACGACATGGCTTATTTACGACATGGCTTATTTACGACATGGCTTATTTACGACATTGTCCAGCCATCGCTGAGCGTAGCATCCTTGGAAACGATCGCGATGCCATCGCGAACGTAGCAGGGCTCATATTGATCAGAATCGCTCACAGTGAGTCGGTTGACGACTTGGACGTGTCGACCAATGCGACAGTTCTTGTCGAGTATGGCGCCGTCTATGAGGCTTCCCGAGCCTATCCCGACGGGTACTTTGCCGGCAGCTTTGAGGGAAGCGAGCTCTTGTTCGGTTTCCATGTAGTCGGCGCCCATGACGATGCTGTTTTTGATCGTTACTCCTTCGCCGATCACGCAACGCAGTCCGATCACGCTGTTTTCGATTCGGGTTCCTTTGCCGATCCTGCAGCCGTCGGCGATAAGCGACGTAGAGATGGTGGCACCGTCGACGACGGAGGGGGGCAAGAACCTGGCTCGGGAATACACGGGGCGATCGGCGGAGAATAGATCAAAGGGTGGGTTGTTCTTGGTGAGGGCCAAATTGGATTCGTAGAAAGCTCGGATGGTACCGATATCTTCCCAGTAGTCGTCGAACAGATGCACTTGGACTTTGCGGGACCGGATAGCAGCGGGGAAGACTTCTTTGCCAAAGTCGCTGTAGTTGGTTTTGTTGAGGACATCGAACAGGAGTTCTTTGTTGAAGATGTACAATCCCATGCTGGCCAAACAATCGCGGCCTTGGGATTGAATACCGCGGGCATCGATCCACGAGGGACTGGTGGAGACCATATTGATTTCTTCGTCGGTTTTAGGCTTTTCGAGGAAGCCGGTAACGCGGCCGGTGTCGTCGCATCGCATTACGCCCAACGCGTGGGCGGCGGAGCGGTGGACGGGGATGGCGGCGATGGTGACGTCGGCATTGGCGCTGATATGGGTCTCGAGCATTTTCGAGTAGTCCATATGGTAGAGTTGATCGCCGCTCAGGATGAGGACGTATTTGCAATCGTTCTGGTCAAAGTACCGAAGATTTTTGCGGACGGCGTCGGCCGTTCCTTCGTACCATTCGGTCCCACCCTCCATCGTTTGTTGGGCAGCCAATAGCTCGACAAAGCCACCGTTGAAATTGTCGAAGCGATAGGTTTGTCGAATATGTTGGTGAAGCGAGACGCTCAAAAATTGGGTGACGACATAAATGCGATTGATCCCGCTGTGGAGGCAATTGCTGATAGGGATGTCGATCAGTCGATACTTGCCAGCCAAGGGAACAGCGGGTTTAGCGCGAATCTTCGTAAGAGGAAAAAGTCGGGTGCCGCGGCCACCACCCAGGATCAAAGAAATCACCTGGCGCATATCATTGAGCATCGAAATCACTTAACCTTTCAACCAAAATCATTGGGGGTGTACATCATTGCCAGTTCACGAGTCCATTAGAATAACCTAAAGCGCATAAGCATGACAGTTTAGCAACAGAAGAACTAAGCAATGAATGGGTTTGAATTAGCGAAAACATTGCAGTTGACCAAGCAAATGGTTAGCTATCCCTCGGTGAGCGAGGTGAGCAACGAGGCGATCAGCCAATTCGTGGCAGACCAACTGGTGGCGATCGGCTTCGAGTTGGAATGGCACGCGTACATCGACGAAAAAAGAGAAAAAAAAGTGAGCTTGGTAGGCAAGCGAGGAACGGGGGAGGGTGGAATCGCTTACTTGGCGCACACCGACGTGGTTCCGGCCGAGGACTGGTCGGTTGGCTTTTGCGGCCCCTTTGACCCCAAAGAAGAAGGGGATCGATTGTACGGTCGAGGGACATGTGACATGAAAGGCTCGCTGGCGTGCGCCTTGCAAGCGGTGAACGGGATCGCGGAGAAATCTCAGACACAGCCAATCTATTTCGTGATAACCAGCGATGAGGAAGTCGGCATGCGGGGAGCCAAGCTCGTCAATGCGCAATCGAAATACTTCCAGGAAATGGTAGAAAAGGACGTGATCGGCATCGTAGGGGAACCCACTCAATTGGGTGTTTTTCATGCGCACAAAGGGGCCCAAAGGATGGCCGTCCGAGCGCGAGGCAAAAGCGCCCATACAAGCACGAACGCCGGCCTCAACGCCAATTACCAACTGATCCCCGCGCTGCCAGAGCTGTTGGCCATTCGGGAGGAGAGCGAGACGAATCCGGTTTATCGGGATGAGAATTTCGACCCACCGAATCTTTCCTGGAACATGACGATCACGAACGAACCCGAAGCGGTCAACGTAACTACGTCGTTGGCGCAAGTAAACATATTCCTGCGGACGATGCCAGCGGTGAAGCATGGACCGTTGCTTGAAGCCATTCAGAAACTTTGCGACCGGCACCGATTGGAACTCGATCTTTTGGAGGCGGTCGAACCCTGGCAAGTGCCAGCGCAATCGCCGTGGGTCCAGGAGATGCTGAAGTTGGTAGGGAGGACGCAGTCAAGCAGCGTTTGCTTTGCGACCGATGCGGGCGTTCTGCAACGGATGAAAAGGTTGATGATTTGCGGCCCAGGGGACATCCAGCAAGCGCATCGTAGCGACGAATGGATTAGCTTCGAGCAACTCGATCAAGGAGTCCAAGTGTATCGAAGCGCATTTCAGCGATGGGCTTGCTGAGTCGAGCTGCGCAAGGTTGCCAGTTCATTACAATGCGGGTAGATTCGTCTTCGCCCCAGAGGATTCCCATTTGTCCAAACAAAGTCGTCTACACTGAGCAAAAGGCACGTATGTCGAGCGCACCTAGGAACGTTGCAGAACTGGTCGATTCCCTCCAATGGCGATATGCGGTCAAGCGTTTTGATCCTTCCAAACGCATCGATGCGAGCACCTGGGATGCGATCGAAAAGAGTTTGGTGTTGACGCCGAGCAGCTTTGGCCTCCAACCGTGGAAGTTCTTGGTGATCAGTTCTCAGGCGAACAAAGCGAAGCTGCCAGCCATTTCATGGAATCAAACACAGCCAACCGACTGCTCGCACATGGTCGTTTTCGCGGCGAGAAAAACCGTTGACGCAAAGTACGTCGATGCCTTTCTTGCCAAGACGGCGGAAGTGCGGAGCGTGAGCGCCGAGTCTCTGTCGGGCTACCGAAATGTGATGCTGGGTTTTTTGCAAAATACGCAAGGTCGCCATCTGGCTTGGAGCAGCAATCAAGCGTACATAGCGCTGGGCCAATTGCTTGCTAGCGCGGCTATGCTCGGGGTAGACGCTTGCCCGATGGAGGGGATCGTCGCTGCCGAATACGACAAACTGCTTGGGCTGGACGGGGGAGACTATGCAACCGTCGTCGCCTGCGCGCTGGGATACCGTCATCCGGAGGATCACTACGCAGCCTTGGCCAAAGTTCGATTCGATGCCTCGGACTTGGTGACCCACCTCTAAAAGAGTCCCACTAGCTATGTCGGAAAATGATATCCCAATGGAGAGTGCCGACGACGACGATGCTTCGGACGCAGAATCGGCAGCAGGGTCATCGGTAGGGCCAAGCGCTGCCGACGCGGAAACAGTCGCGTTGATGCACCAAGTCGATGGTTGGCTGAGTCACGTATGGATGGTGCGAGCGTTTTTAAAACACTCCGACGAAGCGACGGACGACGAAGAGCTTGCCGACATTCATCGTGCTCTGTACGACTACATGCTGGCACTGGGTCCGTCGCTCGATGCCAACGATGCAGCACGCTACTTGCGAATTGCGAGAAAGAAGTTGAGCAAATTGCGGGTGGCTTCCGAAACGTTTACTGAGCTGCAGCCCGAAATCTCAGGACACATGAATTTTCGCATGGCCGCCAAATCGCTATCTTTGGCCGTGTCCAAGCTCCATGAGCTTCTCACCTAGCCAAGCCAAAAAGCAGGAAAAAGCCTCACAGATACAACGGAAACGCACCCTAAACGCCAAAAAGGAGCGGGCCGGGTGCCTGATCGGGGGGACCATCGGGTTTTCGCAGCCACGGCTACTATTTTGCGATTTTTGGCCTTCCCAATCCGGACACAATCCGTCACCATATTGGCCCCTCGCAACAGTCCATTTCATATTCTCGAAAAAACGTCGATCTGATCATGAGCCAGCAAATTCTCCAATTGGTTGAGAAATCGTCCCTCAAGGAGAAAGTCGATGAATTTGGCATCGGCGACACCGTTGATGTCCACACCAAGATTCAAGAAGGCACGAAAGAGCGGATTCAGGTATTCAGCGGAATCGTAATCGCCAAGAGCGGTTCGGGAACTCGCGAAATGTTTGTCGTCCGACGCATCGTTGCCGGCGAAGGGGTCGAACGCAAGTTCCCGTTGCATTCGCCTCGGATCGAAAAGATCGAAGTCAAACGACGGTCGGTAATCCGACGAGCCAAGCTCTACTTCCTGCGAGAGCGTAGCGGCAAGGCGGTTCGACTTAAAGAACGACGAATCAAGTAGCTCAGGTAGCTCAAGATTGTTGGCCGCTCGATTACTAGTCGATTTGAGAGAGGCCCATCTGAGCACAGAACACAGCCCAATAAAAAAAGCCGATGC
>JANODW010000278.1:0-11909 GCA_031412875.1 Pirellula sp.
ATGGCCGAAAACATGGGACTGGGCCTGAAGAACAAAGAGATCAAACCCGCGCAGATCGCAGCCGAAGCGCCACAAGCTATGAGCCAAATCCTGCTCCAGCTTTCAAACGAGTAAGGCAAAAACCAAATCTTTGGGACCAACAAACCGAGAAAACAAATGGTAAAGGCAATGATCAGGCACCAAGACAAGATGTTGAGAATCGTCTGTGTCCACAGTAGGCGTCGAGCTCTAGAAATCTGCCGATTGATTGAGTCCATCTATCTCACCCTTTTCGCAACACCAGGTTTTTCACCAACAGGAATCAACCATTGTAAAGCCTTTCATCGCCGAACGCATGGCAGAACGAAATGAAAATAGACAAAATCGAATTCGACCCCTGCAAAGTTTGCACACTTCGGCTGACTAAGGCTTTTCATCGATAGGGCATTCACATGCCAATCGTCCGCAACCCGGGCAACCATTTCCATATTTTTTCTGCAAAGCAGCGCTCAAATCCACGTTGGCAACGTTGGCGATCGTCGTCAACCAAGCCAATACGTCTGCGAATTCTTCTTCTAGATTCTGCCTATCGTCGCCCGTTCGCAGGGCTGTGGCCAATTCTCCCATCTCTTCCATCAACCACATAAATGTACCGGAAATCCCCCTTTCGACGTCCTTTTCGAAATACATCGTTTTGATCAGTTGCTGAAAATCGCGTAGTGAAATGTCTGGTTCGGAATTGGTCATGGGATCAACAGTGGTCTTTGGTTCGACGCGGCAGATAGGAAACGAAAGAGGCAAGCGAAGTGTGCTGCGGTTATCATTTTGCGATTTTTGCAGTCGTCCTCCCATCGGAACAGGGGGTAAATACTAATTAGACGTCCCTTGCCTAGGGTTCTACAATCCTCCGCCTTCCATTTAACCTTTCTTCTTAATGGCCAAACGGCCGTTCTGATTCACCGTATGCCAAACTTAATGATTTCAACTATGATGAAGGACCAAAACACGATTTCCGGGCAAAACTACGGCAGCCAAGTCGGTGACGCCGCGACGTTAAGCCCGATTCATACCAGCGGTAAAAACGGAACCAATTCTCCAGTGGATCATCAACGCATCGAACGAGCCGTTCGAGAAATACTTGCCGCCGTCGGCGAAGACCCCGACCGCGAGGGCTTGCTCGAAACCCCAGCCCGGGTTGCACGCATGTATGCAGAGGTTTTCTCTGGACTCCATAAAGATCCCCGTATCCACTTGAAACGGGTCTTTTCGGAAACCTATGACGAAATCGTCTTGCTCAAGGACATTGAGTTTCAAAGCATGTGCGAGCATCACCTATTGCCATTTCACGGCAGGGCTCACGTCGGTTATTTGCCCGATGGCAAAGTCGTAGGGTTGAGCAAAATGGCCAGAGTGGTCGACGAAGTTGCACGCCGACCACAAGTCCAAGAGCGGATGACAGAGACTATCGCTAATATGATGGAACAGGAACTCGGCGCCCGCGGTGTCGTTGTGATGATCGAGGCAAGCCATTCCTGCATGACGATGCGTGGGATTCGCAAGTCCGGTGGGATGTGCGTCACCAGTGCCATGCGAGGCGTGTTTCGCGACAACCTATCCTCGCGAGCCGAAATCCTCGGACTCATCATGAATCCAAAACACTAGCTGCAACAGGCAGACCGTTTCGAAATTGGGAAAGCGAAAACTATGACAGGTTGGGCGATAGTCGGCTGCGGGATGATTGCCAAATTTCACGCCCGCGCCATCGCGGACATCAAAGGCTCGAAACTGGTCGCATGCTACAGCCGTTCGTTAGAGAAAGCGACCGAGTTTGCAAATGCCTTTGGCGGAACCCCCTACGACAACCTCAACGATATGCTCGCCAACCCGGCAATCGATATCGTTACGATCTGCACTCCCAGCGGCGCGCATTTGGAACCCGGTGTGGCAGCGGCAAAAGCGGGCAAACATGTCTTGGTCGAGAAGCCGCTCGAAGTGACCACCGCTCGATGCGATCGCCTCATCAATGCATGCTCAAAAGCAGGTGTGCAATTGGGAACCATCTTCCCATCGCGGTTCCACAAGTCCGCACAATTGCTCAAAGCCGCTGTCGATCAAAATCGCTTTGGAACGGTCGCCTTGGCCGCGGCCTACGTCAAATGGTTCAGAACCCAAGCCTACTACGATAGCGGGCTATGGCGGGGAACTTGGAAACTAGACGGCGGTGGTGCGCTCATGAACCAAGCCATACATAGCGTCGACATGCTGCTGTGGCTGATGGGGCCCGTGCGATCGGTCTCCGCCATGGCATCGCTACGAGCCCATGAGCGCATCGAGGTAGAAGACACATTGACCGCCATCCTGGAATTCGAATCGGGAGCACTCGGTTCCATCGAAGCGACCACGGCCGCTTATCCTGGCTCCCAGAAACGCATCGAGATCGCAGGCTCCCTCGGTTCCGCTACGCTCGAAGAAGAAGCGATCAAACAATGGAGTTTCGCAAAGTCAATCAAAAGCGATGCCAAAGTGCTGGAACAAATGAATTCAAATGTCACCGGCGGGGGGGCTGCCGACCCGGCCGCCATCGGACACAAAGCCCACCGCGATCTCTTCGCCAATTTCCTGCAAGGAATCAACAAGGCCACCCCGTGCTCCATCGACGGCTTGGAAGGTCGAAAAAGCGTAGCGCTGATTTGTGCCATTTACAAATCCGCCCAAACGGGAAAACGAACCCACCTGTCTTGATGCCACCCTAACCCCCGGTGAGGTGATAGGGAAAACCCGCATGTGGTTATTACGTAAAATTACTGTGCGTTGCCACAAATATGTCCGATAATCCCAGTGCAGAGAACGTTGTTCTTTAACAATCGACCCTTGCGGATCATTCGGGGCAAACGAGTTGAACATTGCTGGGGGCAGCGCGGTTCATTCGCGAAGATTCGCAAGGGTCGTTTTTTTTTGCGAGCGGCCGTTTTCTTGAGGGCCCTGATGGCCCTCAGTCGCAGATGCGGCCTCGCTCGATAATGCCCCCTATTCTGTGCCCACGCGATTCTGCCGCGGGGCGACGTTCGGTCGCGAGAGCCTCCCCCGATCCGTGTGGCGTGACATTTCCTACGACCCGCAGCGGTATGAAAAACGTCATAGAAAGCGGAATCGGTGTTTGGTTTGGAATTGGCCCAACGAAGCCTGAAATCTAAATGGTTTTTGACCGCAGAGGCCGCAAACCGGAGCGATAGTAGACTTTTGGAATGCCGTTTCTTTGCCGTTTGAGTTCCCTCATTCGGAATCCACTATGCACAATCCAGACGTCTCAACCATCGGTTCGCCCTCCGTTGTTTTCCCAGCGATTGTGCTTCCGAAGGTGGTTGGCCAACCCGCGAAAACGGCCCTCCAAGAATTGGATCATGCATCGGATCTGATTTCGGGGATGCAAGGGGTTTGCGTCGAACCGTCGCGTGCGCCCGTTCTCACCGTGATCATTCCTGCATTTAACGAGGCGGGTACGATCCTGCAGGTGGTGGAGTCCGTGCTCCGTTTGGACATCCTCAAGCAGATCATCGTTATCGACGACGGCAGTACCGATGGGACCCGAGAAACGATTCAAGGGCTGGCAGGACGAGCCAGTATCGATGTCGTGCTGCACGCCAGCAACCAGGGCAAAGGGGCCGCGATTCAATCAGGAATTCGACTTGCCAAAGGGGATATCCTGATCGTTCAAGATGCCGATTTGGAATACGATCCCAAAGATATTCTGCGAGTCATTCAGCCGATTTGCGACGGAGAGTCCGACGTGGTGTATGGATCTCGGTATCTGACCAGCGCCCACCAAGACCAATCCTTTATCCATCGCTTCGGCAACGCTTGTTTGACTGGATTTAGCAATTGGATGACCCACCAAAAGTTGACCGATATGGAAACGTGCTACAAAGCGTTTCGTCGCGAGCTGATTCAACAAATAAAGATCGAGCAACGTCGCTTTGGATTTGAACCCGAAATCACCGCCAAGCTGGCCAAGAAAAAAATTCGGATTCGGGAAGTTGGGATATCGTATCAGAGCCGCTCATGGAACGAGGGCAAAAAGATAGGAGTTCGCGACTTGATCAGCACTCTGTGGTGCATCGTTCGCTACCGGTTCTGAGGCGGCCCCCTTCATGAATCATTCTCGCGAAATCGAACAGGTTTGCGAGAAGCAACGCGGAAGTTACCTAAGGATTGGCTTTGCGCAATGGTTCCATTTCGAACACCCACTACTTGGAATTGTCCGGGTTGTGAGCCACTCCTGGGTTTAATCTTGGGCTCCGTCAGCCGATAGAATATCTTGCCTAAGCCCTCTCTCTTCCAAAAGTCGCAAAAGCGATTCGCGCTGGTGGGAAGACTTGGGATCGCACATGATCATTGGAATTGATTCTCCAGCAGCATGGGTGGTTTGAATTGCCTAAGTTCATCAACATTAGGGAAATTGTTGAGGAAGAGATTTGCATCAAGAACCAACTTCTTCCAAAAGCATTTCCATTTACCGAAAAACTATTGCTCAAGCAGGGTAATACCTGCGGGATATTTTATTGTTTGCATGGCCCTCGCAGCATTCGATTGACTGCGGTCTTTGATATCGAGACTGCTAGGGTTCTGTTTTATGACTCCACCGGCCAAAGGGCTGGCGTACGATGCGTTAAGGACTTGGTCCATTCCGCCGCGTAAGCCCCCACAGGTCGAGGCTTTCGATGCAAACGTTTTGGGTTTTGCGTCGATCGACATCCACTACCCAATGACAACGATGAGAACGGAATCTCTGTTATGCTGATTTTGTCCAGGAAGGAATCTGAGTGTATTCACCTGGGCGACGATATTATTGTGACCGTTGTTCGTGTGAACGGAGACAAAGTACGGATTGGAGTGCAAGCTCCACCGCACATCAAGATTCTTCGCACAGAACTTGAGTTGAATTGGATTGAGCCCTCCACGGATGCTCTGCCATCAACCAACGACAACCATACCATACGTCGCGCCGCTTGATTTAAGACGAAAAAATCGCAGCTCGCTGCGTACAACCTGCAATAAAACTTGAACGTCGAATCTGAGTAGCCAACATTACTCGGAGTCGACGTTTTTGTTTTGGACCCCGCCCATTTGAATGACTTCGATCATGGCGGCGGTAAACCACGGCAAGTCATCGGGTTTTCGGCTGCTCACGAAATGCCGATCGACCACGACAGGCTCATCGCTCCATATCGCACCTGCATTGACCAAGTCATCTTGAATTCCCGGTGAACCGGTCACGCGAACGCCTGCGTACACACCTGCCGAAATCGCTAGCCAGCCGCCGTGGCAAATCGCAGCGACGCATTTTTCTTGTTGCGAAAACTCAGCAATCAGCCGTTTCACCGCGGGCAGACGTCGCAATCGATCAGGCATAAAACCGCCCGGCAGCAGGACGGCATCAAAATCTTCCGATCGAGCTTCGTCGATGCGTATGTCCGATTTGCACGGATAACCGTTTTTGCCGGCGTAAACCTTAGAAGCCTCCTCGCCGGCAATCACAAAACTAGCTCCCGCCTCGATCAATCGCAGCTTCGGGTACCAAAGCTCCAAATCCTCATAAATGTCTCCCACAAAAGCGAGTACACGTTTCCCAAGGAGGGGTTGATCCAGCGTTGTTTGCATTTTCGGGTATCTTTCTGCCCTTTGAGAGCAATTCTGTTTCCTCTGCATCCTGATCGGTTACCACCGTGACGCCGCACTCACTGTAGGATCTGTAAGCACTTTTGTGAATCTTCGTTTGAAACACACAGTAAACTTGCAAAGTTCGAATCTTGATCCCGCGAGGGCTTTTGTTACTCTGATAGGTTCAAACAGACGCGGCACCAAAATTTTCTACAGGAAGTGATTTCATGGGGCTTGGAGATTTTTTTAGCAAGCAGAAACCTGGCCTTTCGTTCGAGCTCTATCCGCCCAAGACCGACGAAGGGGTCGATCTGCTTTTGGAGGCCGTTGGTGAGCTGATCGAGTTCTCGCCTGATTTCTTTACCTGCACCTACGGCGCGGGGGGCTCAACACGCGACCGAACCCTGCAAATCCTCAGCGAAGTCAAGTCGCGGTTCGATGTGCCGGTCGCCTCCCATTTGACCTGCGTGGGATCGACCGTCGAACAATTACGTGGCTATCTCGAGACGGCGATCGCTCAAGGGACCGAACATATCGTGGCGTTGAGGGGCGATCCCCCGAAAGGGCAAACAGAGTTTCAGCAAACCATCGGGGGACTCAAGTATGCCAACGAACTGGTGTCTTTGATTCGCTCGGAATTCCCACAACTCGGTATCGCCGTGGCTGGCTATCCCGAAGTGCATCAAGAAGCACCCAGTGCCGAAGTCGATCTTGCCAATCTCAAACGCAAGGTGGACGCGGGTGCGGACGTCATCGTGACGCAACTCTTCTACATCAACGACGACTTTTATCGTTTCCGAGATTGCTGCCAAGCGGCAGGGATCCATATCCCGATCGTGCCAGGAATCCTGCCTGTTACCAATCTCTCCCAAATCCAACGAATCGCTTCCCTTTGCAAAGCAAAATTGCCGCAGCGATTCGTCGACCGACTCAGCGAAAGTTCCGAGCCGAATTGGCAGTTCTCCGCCGGCGTCGAATTCGCCCAAGAGCAAGTCGCCGAATTGCTTAAGAATGGAGTGCCGGGTGTGCATTTCTATGTTCTCAATAAGTCCCAGGCGACCGCCGAAGTTCTCAAAGCGCACTGGTACGTCTCATGACGGCTGCGAAGTTCGGTTTTATGGGTGGCGGCCAAATGGCAACCGCCATTGCGCGCGGTGCCATCCTCGCTGGTATCGCCGCAGACACAGAGATGGTTTTCTTCGATACAAACAAAGACCAAATCGAAGTCTTAAGGCGAACGTTTCCAGGTGCCGCACTGGCTGCCTCGCCGGATGAACTCTTTGAGCAGTGCTCCCGAATCATCCTTGCCGTTAAACCTCAGACGCTGCTAGATATCGCCGCAGGCTTGCAACCCCACGTGACCCCGGAGCATCTACTTGTTTCGATCGCAGCAGGTATCTCGCTAAACAAACTTGCCAAATGCTTTGACTCGGAAAGAATCATCCGAGTCATGCCCAACACCCCTTGCCAATCGCTTGCTGGAGCAAGCGGCATCGCTATCGCAAACGCGGTGACGCCAGAAGATCTCGATTGGTGCCAATCTATTTTTCGCGCAGTAGGCAAAGTCGTTCGCGTCACCGATGATCAACTGCACGCTGTCACCGGGGTCTCCGGATCGGGGCCCGCCTATGTGCTGATGATGATCGAAGCGATGAGCGACGGGGGGGTCATGGCCGGCCTGAGCCGACAAGCAGCCCTGGAACTTGCAGCCCAAACGGTTTTAGGGGCCGCAAAAATGGTGCAAGAAACAGGCATCCATCCCGCGATTTTGCGCGAGCAAGTGACCAGTCCCGGTGGAACGACCATCGCCGCCCTGAGCTCCATGGAACGCGGTGCGTTCCGAGCGACCGTTATCGATGGCGTGATGGCCGCAGTAAAACGCTCGAGAGAACTGGCGGGTTAAGCGAACGCCGGCCGTAACAGTCCAGTCGCAGTCTGGGACCATTGCCCCAAACGAAAAAACGGATGGGACAAAGGTCCCATCCTACGGTATTCAGGATCTTTCCGAGTCAAACCACCTTATGCCTTGACCGAATCCAATGCCGCTTCAAGTTTGCTCTTTGGCGGTACACCTTGAAATCGCTCCACCACTTCGCCACCCTTGAATAACAATAGGGTTGGGATCGCATTGATACCGTATTTTTGTGCAAGGTCTGGCTGCTCTTCCACGTTTACCTTTCCAACCACCACGCTCCCCTGGTATTTGATCGCAAGTTCATCAATTACTGGAGCGATCTGTCGGCAAGGTCCACACCAAGTTGCCCAAAAGTCCACAAGAACGGGGGTGTCGGATCCTAGTACATCCACGTCAAATCCTTCGGTTGTAAATTCTGTGGCCATGTGCATCCCTCTTCTGTGGTGAATTTTCTCTATCGTGATTGGAAATCTGCCTCCGTTGTTAAAGTGGCAGAGCCATCACTGTAGTGCAGGTTTCATGCCAAGCCAAGTATGTGGACGGGCGCAAGCTCAGCGATGCGGCAAAATTTAATCGGAAAAAAAGAGGTGACCCCACGCCTCGCTTGTTTTTATTTCAGGGTCCACTGCGTATAGGCTTTATGAAAACCAAACTGCCGCGACCATTGCGGTGACGGTTTGGCTCCAAACCAGCCATAGGCATAAGGTTCCGAGGGACGCGACCGGATATTCGGCACCGACACTACCGCCGTATTCGGTTCGCCTTTATTGAAATGCGTCGCCGGTCGTGGAATGATCGTGTACTGGGTGGGAGCTCGATACCCCCACATGGCGTCGATATTCAAATTCCCTGCCGTCTCCTGTGCGATCGACAGGGATGGTAATGCGATAGCCAAAACAAAAGCCGAACCGAGAAGATTCGCTCGAAAAGATCGGATGGGTTTCATCGTGGGACGCAACTCAGCTCAAACATTTTTAATGGGCAAACATTTTTGACCAGTACGATTCAATTTCAATTTGCCTAAGCAATCAAATCGAACATTTTTATGGGCATGATGGGGTTGGTCGAACCATCTCTTCATGCATCCATCGGTCTCGTTATGCATCCATCGGTCTCATATCCGTAAAAAATGGCGGAGCTCTGGAAAAAAAGAGGGATTGGATGCCCCCAAGTGACATCCTTAGGACTTATCGCGACTAAAGGATTTGGACCGCGTCGCCGCACTAAGGCTTTTCCACGGCAGACAATCGCACGTGCACCTCGACTTGATCAAAAAAGAGATGGCCGAGACGCGCAATGACTTTCCAGCGATCGATGGCTTTGTCCGCTTCACGCTTCTGAGCTTCCCACTTCTTGATTTCAACAGTAAGGTCCGTGGTCGACTTGCCCTGCCGATCCGCTCGGGCTTGACGCAGCATCTCAATGGAGCGGTCTGCCCATTGCCGGTACTCGATCAATCGGTTGCCGACGATTTGAGCGTCGCGAGGACCGATCAACACTGGCTGCGAATCGGCATGCTCCAACAGCCCGACCATGGCTATGATTTGCCATCGCGAACCTGGCTTGGATCCGATTTCCATTCGCAACTCCGGCTCTTGGTCTTCGATGGCGATGCGCCAAATTTGCTTTCCAACCCCCTCGATCACGACCGCCTCCTGAGGTTCCACGATTAATTTCCCCGGGGTCTTAAGTTCGAGCGGCTTGAGTTCGATTTCGCATAGACAATCCTTTGCGACAACCGGTTTTCCGACCGGTACAAGCGTTTTGGCGAAGGCCATTTTCAGGTGCAGCGGGAATTCGAAACGGGCGATGCCTGGTTCCGATTGTGGGGTTCGAAATGGCGAAAGGTCGGGGAGCACTTCGGGTGCATCGTCGTTTTCCGCCAAAGCCTCAGGCACCTCCTGTGAAAACACTTTCGCGTCCCCCAGCGTTTCCTCAATGATGGCGGACGCCGAAAGGCTTCCCAAAGCTGGCAACGTCCCATCCCCACGCATGGGTACCCCATGCTGCAGTTGTTGACGCAGCGATTCGATCGACAAATCCGCGTCGGTGCCCGCATCGCTGCTCGAATCCGTAGCAATGTTCGAATCCGCACGGGAATCAAAGGGAATCGAGTCGACGTCCTGGTCGCTCATCGCCTGCGGAGAAACCTGTTTCGATCGATTTAGGGCCGGCGTGTTTGGGTGTTCCGCGATGGCCGGCAGAGGTTGGTCCGCCGTCTCCGGTCCGCGTCCCTGCTGCCCCCAAAGCAACCATGCGGCGAGCAAGGCTAAAACCGATAAAGCGGTCCCAACGCCGGCGAGCAACCGTCGGGTTGGCCGCGTCCTCCGGCGTTTCCCCCGTTTCCCCACATGCATATCGAAGGCTGAAACGGCTAGCCGCGAGATCGGTTGGGATTCGAGTGAAGCATTCGCATCGCCTGCGGCATCTTCGGTTGGCCACCCGGGGGCGATCGGGAATCGGGATGCCAGTCCTGCCATCGACGATGCAACTGGTGGTTCGGTAGACAAGGGGGATTGTCGGGCGCTGCTGTTTTCAAAAAGTCGGATGACCGATTGAATCGGGAGCAACCGTCCGCGATCGTCAACAAACGTCTCGGCCGTATTGCAAAGGTTATGGGGTGAGAACGCCTCGCGTTGACGTTGCCAGTCGGTCAATATCGATGGGGGCGGTGGCCCCCAGGATTGGAGTGAATTGGCAACCAAATGCAGCCCATCGCAACGCCCGAGTATGGCATCCCAAGGGCCAAATTGAATCAAGCAAAATTGGTCTGAGGGATCCTCGACCCGTTGTTTTCTGCTTATTTCGCTCAATGCGATCCTTAGCCGTTGGGTCTTAGTCGCATCGAGTTTCCAATCCATTTTCGACTCGAGTGTCGAATCGCGTTTCGACGGCAAGGGGTCCTTGCTAGCGTGTGTGGCATGATCCAGTTCGTTGGGGTGGAAACGTTCAAAAGGTCGGAAATACCAGCTTGCGAAACCCGAGTCGCTCAGCAAACAGGACCAACGCGAGGCCGGGATTTGAAATCCGATCGGATCGGGCGGCTCGGTGGCCAATCGCTGTGCGGGAGCGTTGAGGATCCAGCGGGCAAGGTCCGACAGCATGCGTTCCGGGAGTTTCATGACGATCCAATCGACGGAGCGGGCGAGCAATAGGCAATTGACGGTTTGTAATAGCGAAAGTACACTCTTCGCCCGTATTTTTGGGGTCTGTCACAAGTGACATACGACGCTGTCGAACCCACGTTGATTTTTGCAGAAACACTGGAGCATTGCATTCGGCCATGGCAAACAAGTTGATCTATTTCTTTGGAAAATCGAAGACGGATGGTGGTGGAGACATGAAGGCTCTGCTCGGTGGAAAAGGTGCCAATTTGGCGCAAATGACCAAAATTGGTTTGCCAGTCCCGTCGGGGTTTACCATTACGACCGAAGTTTGCGTGAACTATTACAAAAACGGTCGCAAAGCGCCGGCTGATTTAGCGGGCGAAATGGAAAAGGCTGTCAAATGGCTTGAAAAAGAGGCGGGCAAGAAGTTCGGTGACGTTAAGAACCCACTGCTCGTGTCGGTCCGATCGGGCGCACGCGACTCGATGCCCGGGATGATGGATACGATCCTGAACTTGGGACTCAACGATGCAACTTGCGAAGGCCTCGCAGCAGCGACTGGCAATCCCCGATTTGCATGGGACTCGTATCGACGATTCCTGCAAATGTACGGCGACGTTGTGATGGGCGTCCAAAAGAAGAACGAGAACGACCACGAGCCGTTCGAAGAAGTCATGGATGCACTGAAAAAAGAAGTCAAGGTGACCGATGACACCGAATTCACCGCAGCTCATCTTCAAGAACTGGTCAAGCGATTCAAGAAGCTGATCAAGGATTGGACGGGCAAAGCCTTTCCTACCGATCCAGTCAAGCAATTGGAAGGTGCCGTGTTCGCCGTGTTCAGTTCGTGGATGAACGATCGCGCGATTCTCTATCGCCAAAAGTACCGCATTCCAGACGAATGGGGCACCGCGGTCAATGTCCAAGCTATGGTATTTGGAAACATGGGCGACGACTGCGCGACCGGCGTCGCATTCACTCGTGACCCAGCCAACGGCGACAACGTCTTTTATGGCGAGTATCTCGTCAATGCTCAGGGAGAAGACGTGGTAGCAGGCGTTCGCACTCCGTTGACCATCGCGGATATGGCCAAGGATAAAACGATTGGTGCGGCTCACAAAGAATTGAACGACGTTCGCAAGATCCTCGAGAAGAACTTCGGCGATGTGCAAGATTTTGAGTTCACCATCGAGAAAAAGAAGCTCTATATGCTTCAAACTCGAAACGGCAAGCGAACCGCGTTGGCTTAT
>JANODW010000279.1:0-5580 GCA_031412875.1 Pirellula sp.
CCTGGGTGGTTTGCGGTGGGTGGGATGCGCGGGCGAGAACCAGGGATGACGCTACTTTTGCGGAGCAAAAGGCGACTATATTCGGTTTACCGACGCAAACTCATCGTAAAGATGGATGGCCCCTCGCTGTGCTGCAAGGCTATGGTTTTGCTGCAACATAACCATAGAAATTTTGCAACCAATGGTCCATGCTCATCGTCGAGCCCGCTTTGGGAACTGCGTGCGTGTCATTGCCCCAAGTATAGATTGTGAATTTTAGAGCGCTGCTAGAGAGCAAGCTGACGCTTTTCAAAACGACCCAGTGATTTGCTGTTGTAAATACTTGTCGAAGAGGTCCACGACGGTTGGCAGTGTCCACGCCATTCAAATCCACAAACAAGCAAACACGGTAACCACGAGACAGCAAATCAGCCGCCTCGCGGAAATCGTCTTCACCTTTCGTGAAGTAAAGGTTGGTTTCGTTGCTCACTTCGCTATAACCAACCGACTCGAACCAATCGGCAAGCTGACCTGGCAAAGTAATCCCTGCCAGCTCATCGTCTGCCTCGTCGTAATCGAAGAATGCGTTTTCCGAATCTCGTAAACTTGCCAATGTCACCCAATCGGCTGCCGAAATTTTCCCGAACGGGTTGTAGTTTCGGCAGTCGGCGCCAGGAGTAACTCGGAGCTTTCCCAGATTGGCTTTCCCCGTCTCAAACAGATCGGTAGCGTACTGGGCGTACACGTTAGATTTGTCGCATGCGAGCGAATACATAAGACTTGCAGGCCCGCAAAGGGAGGCTTTCGATTGATTGATTGTGCCTGGGTTTGCACGCCTGGCATCCAACGTCAACCGGAAGTCCAAACGATCGATCTTGCTGAATGCAGGCGTCTTTTGACTGAGTGTGCTTTTCCCAAAAGCCGTCGAGCCTAAATGCGCACCCAGGGGTCCTGGCAGACGCGTGCTACTGAAATTTTTCATCGATCGCTCCAACCCTTGAAATCTTGGTCAGTTGATTCTCCCTGGACAACAACTTTGTCTCTGCATTGTGACGACAATGTTATCGTTGTCGATCTGCCGAAGTTGCTCGAAGTGCTAAAGATTTTCGATTGGTAACGGCAGCACGCGAACCAAACGGCACGCATCTTAGCAGAACGGCCCAAGCCGTCCGATCGGGAACTGCAAAGTATTACTGAAATCTCTGCCATAACACCGGTGATCTGGCGGTCCAAACATTAGAGAACATTGCACCGCAGTCGTAACAAAACGCTGCACCGAAGTCTTACTAAATCCCCATGTCGGCGAGTCGCTCCGCGATCAAAGACAGGTTGGTGGTAAGCGTTGGATGTTGGACTTCAAAATCGGCAATGAGAGCCTTCAGACGGTCGGAAAGCGTCTTGGGCGAGGCTTCCGCCTCCTGGTTTTGTTCTGAGTCTGCGATGGCTGCGTTGATCTCATCCACAATCCCCCGCAGCTTAACCACCATTTCCGCATCGAGCTGTGGGGCATCCGACAAGCTGCTATGAATGGAGTTCAAGGCGTTTTCAAGGCTTTCTTCGGACATGATGTTCTCCGCGGTAAGTTTTTCACTTCAAAAAAGAAAAATCCTATCTCTGTCTTTGCAAGTCGTGTTCCGAAACGGAGGCAATCCAAGGATTTGAGCCTTTAAGTCTAACGTATTTGCGATAAATGAATGAACAGGGACTCCAGCAATTTCTCATTTATCCAGAACCATCCTCTCTCGATCCGCCGCAGCATACATTCATCCGTTTTCAAGAATCACAAGCAACCCCTCATCTGGAAAGCACTTTGTCCCACATGGGGCGCATTGCATCTACGTGGTAAAATCCATAAACTCGATAACCGAGCGGGATGGGGATTGGGAGAAGCGTGCAAATTGGATGCAACGCATTCATGCTATCTGATTTTGCGGTCACCCTTACCAAGTGCGTAACCGGTTCCATGAAACGTTCGTCAAAATCGCGACGCATCTGGCGGCTGAATGAAATGAGAATGAGCAAACGTGATGCCTAAACCCGGAGTCTCACCAAACATCGATCGACCCGTCGGGGTTTCAAAACGGGGCGTGAGATCGCATCTTTACGGTCGTGATTCCGCCATAGACCAAATCCTTGCTTGCTTTGGATCGATTTGTCGTGGGAACGGTCAATCGCTTCTTTTGCCTGGCCCTTCAGGGATTGGAAAAACGTCGATTGCGCGGGTAGTCCGAGGGCCTGTAATGGCGTCCAATGGATTCTTTCTTGAGGGAAAGTTCAATCAATATAACCAAAACCTTCCGTTCGCCGCTTTTCGCCAATCCCTGTCGCAATTTTGTCACACGGTACTTAAAGAGGAGCAGGTTCAGCGGAACAAATGGCAATCGCTTCTGTTGGAGTCCGTAGGAGATCACGCCCAGCTACTGATTGAATTAGAGCCTACTTTTGAGTTGATAATCGGTCGACAACCGCCCATTGCAAAGATTGCCCCGATTGAAGCCAAGCATCGCTTCGCCCGAGTGATTCGAGCGTTTTTTGAGGTGATCTGCAAGCCAGAGCATCCCGTGGTTCTATTTCTCGACGATTGGCAGTGGGCAGATACCGCATCGCTTGATTTGCTCGAGATGCTTCATGGGCCGAAGCCGCTTCGGTACCTCCTGGTGATCGCCGCGTTTCGGGACACCAGTTCAGTGGGCGAAAATCCGTTTCGGACTAAGCTCGCGGAGCTTGAGGAACAGCATGGGCCGATTTCCAGACTGCAGCTAAACAACTTAGCAGCGGACGACTTGTCAGCCCTTATGTCCGAAAAGTTGGGGGGCCAAATCGAGCGCCGTATCGAGATTGTTGACCTGATCCTGAACCGGACAGGGGGAAACCCATTGTTGGCGGAAACCTTCATCGATTTCCTGGTACAGTCGCAGTCTCTGAGATGGCACGAACGCGATCAATTTTGGCGGCTTGAAGATGCCGAAACGGGCCCCGATCGTCCGCACGATGTCGTGGATTGGTACAAGCACCGAATCTCCCATCTGGAAAAAGCAACGCAAGAAATCCTGACTCGCTGCGCCTGCCTTGGCAATACGTTCGATACGGAAACGTTGGCCTTGATCAGCGAGTTGAGCAACAACGAATGTGCAAAGATCCTTTGGTCCAAGGAGCTCTCTCCGTTTGTTGTCGTAGACAATTTCGCAGACGAGCAGCTTGAAATATCCGAAGGGACTTTTCCAACCAGATGGAAGTTTGTTCACGACAGTATCCAGCAAGCCGCATATGCATTGATTGACGTGAAGAATCGCCCTGCCGTACGAAGGAACATCGCACGGCTCCTGCTATGCCGCTTGGATAGTCAAAGCCTGTCCGACAGGATGTTCGAAGTTGTCGAACATATGAATTGCGCATCATCCCTCGTTGCCAAATGCGAGGAAGCGGACGAAGCAATCACGCTCAATCTGGCGGCGGCGAAAAAGGCTCGAGATTCCTCTGCCTACAAATCAGAGCTTCAGTTCCTGCAAATGGCCAAGCGGCAGTTGGATGATCCAAGATTTGCAGACCAGCTTTGGCGGAACAAGCATTGCCAGGGAATGCAACTTCTCAAAGAACTTGCAGAAAGCGAATTCCTGGATGGCAATCACGAATCCGCCCTGCGATGGATCCGCGAAGCGGTCGCCCGATCGGAGTCGCCGGTTGAAAAATCCGAAGCGTTGGCGGCGTCGATCGTTCATTACACGCTTCGTGCCAAATATCCCGAAGCGATCGCGACGGGGCGAGAGGCCCTCGGCATCCTCGGGATTGAATTGCCCGAAATGCACTATGAAACCGCCAGAGACCGAGAGCTGGAATCGATTCGGACCACAGTGCGGATCCGCTCCATCCAGGAGTTGGAGGCCATGCCGTTGATGTCGGACCCGAAATGGTGCGCGGCAACCAAGATTCTCATTGCCATGGGCCCCCCCTGCTACCGATCGCACCAACGCCTCTGGAGCGTCATTGTTCCGATGGTTGTGAATCTAACGTTGACCCATGGCCACATGTCGCAGGTCGGATACAGCCATACTGCCTTGGCGGGACTGCTCGTTTGGGAGAGCAACGACTTTTCGACGGCCAAGGAATTTGCGAACCTTGCATCGGAACTGATGGACACGCAGTTTACGGCTCCCTCCGATCGAACCGTATTTAGGCTCATGGTGGGTAGTTCGGTACGCCATTGGTTTGGCCACTCCAAAGCAAGTACCGTCGACTACCAGCTCGCCTACAAAATCGGCTTGCACTCAGGCAATTTGCAGTACGCGGCGTACGCGTTTGGACACAATATGTACTGCCGTTTTTTTCAGGGAATCGAGCTCACTTCCCTGTTGCAAGAGACCAGGAAGTCGCTCGCGTTTAGTCGATCACGCCACAACCAATGGGCCATCGATCTGTTGGAAGGTGGAACGAGAGTGATCGAACAGATATCGGGTGAGCAGGATAGCCAGAGCTTCGCATCCGAAATGGAATACTGCGCCCGAGTTGTCGCAAATCAAAACCTGCAAGTCGTCTGCATCTATCGCGTCATGCAGTCGTTCTGTCGTTTGGTGTTGGGAGATTTTCGTACGGCGCTTGAGTTGGCCGAGCAAGCCGATGAGGCGATCCATATGGTGGGCACTCAAGGACTGCTGCCGTGGCCTGAGCATGTCTTAAACATTTTTCTAATTCGCGCCGCGTTGTTCCATGAAATGGATGCTGCGACACAAATCCGTTGGCGAGTGGAATTCCAAAAAGCGATTGATCAATTCCATTGTTGGTCGCAATACGCATCGGAAAATTTCCAGCATAAATATCTCCTAGCGAAGGCTGAGCTAGCGCGGCTCGATGGACAGCCTCAACAAGCCATCCTGCTCTTCGACGATGCTATCAAGGCAGCTTCCGAAGGGGGCTTCTCGCAGTGGACAGCTATGGCCAACGAGCTTGCGCAACGCATGTGTGAGTCACTGGGATTGCATCAGCTTGCAAGCGGCTATCGCCAACAAGCGTACGTGTCCTACCGCCGTTGGGGCGCGCTTGCCAAAGTCAATGCGATGGAGTCGCAATTCCGCAAACTGATCTCAAGTGAACTTGCGGCCCTCGATACGACCTCGACACACGAAGGCCCGTGCCGTCCGGGGACGACCGAAAGGTCCTGTACGCAAGATCGAATTATCGATACTCGGTTGGAATTGATTCGGATCTCCAGTGTTGACTTCAGACAAAAGGATCGCGAAGAAAATTTAGAAACGCATTCTCAAGAACTTGCATCAGCCACCGAGAGGCTGCGTGTCGAAGTGGCCGAGCGAAAGAAAGCGCAAGAACAACTGAGAATTCAGAACGATTTGCTTGAGGAACGCGTTTCGCTAAGGACTCGGGAATTGCAGACGAGTCGTGACGAACTCAGCGTGCTTGCCGAGCGATTGGAATTGGCCAGACGAGCAAAAGGACTAGGCGTTTGGGACTGGAACATTCCAGAGAACGAACTCCTTTGTGACGAAGCTCTCTGCCACTTGTACGGAGCCTCTAAGGATAATTTCGCGACGACATTTGAAGAGTGGCTTGATTATATTCATCCGTCGGACCGATCACGCGTTCAGAAAG
>JANODW010000280.1:0-7367 GCA_031412875.1 Pirellula sp.
TTCGGCGGCAACAGCAACTGGCGCGGTCCTGTATGGTTCCCTCTCAACTACTTGATCGTCGAATCCCTCCGACAATACCACGAGTTTTATGGCGAAACATTTCAAGTGGAATGCCCAACGGGATCAGGGATTCTCATGAACCTGCGGGAAGTGGCTGACGAAATCGAACGACGGCTTATCCTCATTTTCAAAAACGACGAACACGGAACGAGACCCTGCCATGGCTCCGATCCACGCTATGCGAACGATCCCCATTGGAAAGACCTAATGCTCTTTCATGAATACTTTCATGGGGATTCAGGCAAAGGTCTCGGTGCAAATCATCAAACCGGTTGGACATCGCTCGTTGCGATCATGCTCGAACACCAAGCGGTCTGCAAAGCCCGCAGTTGAGATGGATCCACCGTCGATTGCATAATTGTATTTAAGCAACCGAAGTTACCACGTTACAGCCCGCTGGCAGTACGCATCCAACCGTTCCGAGGCGCTGTTCCAATCTCCACGGTCTTGAGGTTCGTACACGACAATGTCGCTCATCGATCGCAACCATCGCCTCCCTTCGGCAATCGATGCAAATCGTCCAACGGATACTAACTGAGAAACGATGTTGCCTAGCGCGGTCGCTTCGACAGGTCCAGCCAGAACAGGCCTTTGACAAGCATCGGCGGTCATTTGACAAAGCAATGCGTTCTGCACCCCGCCGCCCACAATGTGGATTGTTTCCAATCGATACCCCAACAACTTTTCGAGCCAGCCCAAGCAGGATCGGTATCGGAGCGCCAAACTTTCCAAGGTCGCGCGGGCGATGGCCCCTTCGTCGCTTGGCATAGGCTGCTCGGTGAACTTGCAGAAGTCGACAATGGCATCCACCATGCTTGCCGGTGCGACGAATTTGGGATGGTCTAAATCGATCAGACAACGCAGCGGTGAGGCCTTGGCCGCGAGCATCGTTAACTGATCCCATTCGTACTTTACGCCCTGGCGTTGCCAAGCGGCACGGCACTGTTGAAATGGCCAAAGGCCAGCAATGTTTTTTAGCAATCGAATGCTTCCATTGGCTCCTCCCTCATTCGTGAAATTCAACTCCCGGCAGGCTGCCGAAAGAATGGGCTGTGCCAATTCGACTCCCATCAAGGACCATGTGCCACTGCTGATGTAACACCAATTCGGCTTCTCGCTCGCGAATCCCTCTGCGGGGACCGCGATAACTGCAGACCCCGTGTCGTGCGTTGCAGGCGCGATGACTAGCACATTCCGATTGAGACCCGTTCTGTCCTGAACCTGAGCACGCAATGGTCCTAACTGAGTTCCAGGCTGAATTGGTGTTTTAAAGATATGCTTTGGGATATTCAACGCGTCGAGGATTTTCGAGGACCATTGGCGTTCGGTTGCTTGCAACAGTTGCGTGGTGCTCGCATTGGTGTACTCGTTTACGAGTTGGCCAGAAAGAAGCCAATGAATGAAGTCTGGGATCATCAAGAAGTGTTCGGCGACATCGAGCAACGGAGACTCGGCGACACGCATCGAGTAAAGTTGATAGAGGGTATTGATCTCCATGAACTGGACACCTGTCTGCTCAAAGATGTCGGATTGCTCGATTTTTTGAAAGGCGCTTTTCATCATCCCGAGCGTTCGGGAATCGCGATAGCAGAAAGCGGGGCCAACCATGTCTTGGTTCCGATCCAATAGGACGTAATCGACACCCCAGGTATCGACTCCGATACTCGAAATACGGTCACCGTATTCTTTCGACGCAACTGCCAAACCGTGTTCGATCTGTTGCCAAAGCCCGTGCAAATTCCAGTGCAACCGCGATCCAAATGGGACCGGAGCGTTTTCAAAGCGATGGATGTCCGTTAGTTTTATTCGATCCGCCTGCAACTGTGCAGCGATGACACGTCCGCTTGACGCACCCAAATCCACTGCAATAACCACCCCAGAATCGGACATGCCCGCCCCCAAAAAAGAATGTCGCCTTGCTCCCAACGAAACCGCCTGGTAATCATCGGTCCTAGACAGCTATTTTAGCGGCACCGAGAACTTTCCGTCAGCACCCACGCAAAATGCTTCCCTGGCGATCAACGAAAGCATATCAATATATTGGCTCATCGATTCCATTATGGGCTCATCGATTCAATGCCCAGCTTCTTCATTTTCTTATAAAGGGTTGTGCGATTGATTCCCAATTGATCCGCAGTAACGTTTCGATTCCATTCGTTGGCCTTGAGCACTTCCAGAATAATTTCTCTCTCGGGACCTTCCAACGCTTCGCTCAGTGTTTGCGCGACAACGGGACGGGGCTTGATAGGACTGTTCGCAGCTCGGGTATCGTTAGCAGGAAGATCGGGTGCGTTGCCGCTTCGTGCCGATTGGTTTGAAAGGTTCGATGGTGCGAGCAATGAGCGTGGCAGCGAGTCTCTGTCGATGCTATTCGACTTGGTGAGCAGAACCGCGCGCTGAATAACATTTTCCAACTCGCGAATGTTGCCGGGCCAGCGGTGTTCGAGCATGACGTTCATGGCATCATTCGTAAATCCATCTACGTCGCGCGCGAATTCGATCGCGGCGTTTCGCAGGAAGTGTTCTGCAAGAATCGGAATGTCATCGGGACGCTCTCGCAGCGATGGCAGTTCGATATGGATCACGTTGACACGATAGAATAAATCCTGTCGGAATCGGCCATCGGCAACGGCCATTTCCAAGTTTTCGTTCGTTGCAAGGATGGTGCGAGTGTCAACCGATAAGGTCTCGGTTCCGCCAAGAGGCTCAAACTGCAGTTCTTGCAAAACTCGCAACAGCTTCACTTGGAGTGCCTGGCTCGCAGTCCCGATTTCGTCTAGGAAAATAGTCCCCTTGTCGGAGAGCTGGAATTTGCCCACTTTGTTATGCGTCGCGCCTGTAAAGGAACCGGCCATATGTCCAAAGAGTTCGCTCTCGAGCAATGTATCAGGCAACGCCCCGCATGCGACTTCAACAAAGGGGGATTTTCGTCGAGACGATTTTTTGTGGATCGCCCGTGCGATCATGCTCTTTCCCGTTCCGTTCTCGCCGGTGATGAGAATCGTCGCTCGCGAATCGGCAACGTTGTCGATCATCTCAAATATCTTCAACATGCGAAGATCATGACTGACGATGCTTTCAAGACCAAAGCGGCGATCCAACGCCTCTTTTAGCTTTTCGTTTTCCGCTTTCATGTCCCGCTGTTGCAGGGCGCGGGTAATGGCCGTATGCAACTCGTCATCGATGATCGGTTTGGTCAAAAGCTCGAAGGCACCGGCCGCCACGGATTCGCGCGCTGCATCCGGGCCAGCGTATCCGGTCATCATCAACACTGGCAACTGGGGGAATCGCTTTCGCACTTTTTTGAGCAAACCAATACCATCGCTGTCGCCATCCCCAAAACGAACATCGCAAAGGAGCAGATCGTACGGCTCGATAGCCAATGCTTTGAGTGTCTGTTCTGGACTGCCTGCAGTTTGCACACAGTAGCCTTCACTGGATAGCCATTCGGACATGGATTCCAGAAGCCAACGGTCATCGTCGGCGATCAGAAGACGGGCTTTTCGTTCTTTCTTGCTGTTTCCGTTGGTCATTGCGAAGGGGTTCGAGAAAGGCGTGGGGATCGATCGGGCAATTGGGGAGGGCAGTGGAAACATAGGTTGACTTTTCGCAACACGCGTATCCGTCGTGGTGTTTCACCAATACAACACATTTCTTTTTTGAAATGCAGGTTGAATCGACGTCAAAATCATTAAAATCGTTAGCTGGACAGAGACGATTCGAGCCGCGTCGAATATCCTGGAATTGTCCAGTTCGATTCTTTTGGGAGAGATAACACTTTGCATTCAAGAGTTTGGCAACGGTTGCTACGGCAAGTAAAAATGTCGGAATACCATTGGGCCGTCTGGGTCTTCGGAACTTTGGCCGGTCTTCTCATCCCGGTCTTGATGGTCTTTGGCGGCTGGCTCATCGAATTGTTGTTAGTCGGGCAAGAAGGATTGGCGGACGGAAGTCCATCGGCCATGCCTGCGCACCTGACGGTCGGCACTTTTTTCCACCTGAACACCGCTTGGCTGAACGCCGATGGCAGCATTCTTCGCGGAGTTCTCGGACTGGTTGCTTTGGTCGTGATCGTGATCGCGCTGGAGTGCATTGCGCTGTTGACCTGCTATCGAGCAGCTCTCCATACTTCGCTCGAAATCGCAGTCCAATTGCAACAACGGTTGTTCGGGAAGTCGGAAGCTCTCGCCATGGAACAAGGTCTCTCGGGGCAACAAGAGGCGATGCGGGAACTTCTTTATGTGCATGTTCCATCCATCCGGGAATCCATTAGCCAATGGTTCCGCGTCTTCCCTAGGCATCTAGTCCAAGCGTCACTGCTGCTGGCACTGGCCGCATCTATCCACCTTTGGATTACCATCCTCGCATTGATCTGCGCGGTGGTCCTTTGGATCCTCTACTCCCGAATCGAGTCTGCACGTCGCACGAATCGACCGGTCCTGTTTGAACGGGCGAGAGCTGCCAGCGAACAACTCGCTTATCTTTGCAGCACAGCACCGCTATTAGCATTTGTCCACGACCAAGAAGATACCAAGCTGAGTTACGAAGGGCACTTGAACTCCTATCGGCACGCCCAATTGCAGTTGGCTGACGGGAGCACTTGGAAATCCCCCGCCATGCTTTTGACCAGCGCTCTTCTAACTGCTTTTTTGATCGTTGTGATCTCGATCCGCTTTTTGGATGAGTTCTCGGACCTCCATTTTGGTGAGCTGTCGGTTTTGTCGGGCGCGATGCTGCTTTCGATCGCGAGCTTCCATCGATTTCAGCGAGCGCTGCGGCGCTATAAAATAGCGGAGCATTCAGCCGATCAGCTTGCCAGCTACCTCGAACAGCCTACGCTCAACAAAGAAAACCAAAACCTGAAGATCCCGACCGGCATCGTCAACAGCATCGTTCTAGACCACGTTACTATCAAGAATAGCTCTGGCCAAAAATTGCTTGAAGACATTTCGTCGACTATCCCATTGGGAAAGTTGACGGCGATTGTCGCTAGCCAAAGCGTGCAGGCGAACGCGTTCGCAGAGTTACTGTTTGGTTTCGGACGGCCCAGCAGCGGTCGCATTTTGATCGATGGAGTAGACTCGACCGACATCGATCAGTCGGCAATTCGGAAGTTTTCACTTTGGGTTGCCGAGCGTGGACCATTGGTTCACGGTAGCATCGAAGGAAATTTGTGGTCCACTGGCTCACCGGACGCGACCATTGATTTGATGGCACTGGCGAGACGCGTTAACGTCTCCGATGCAATACTGAATCTCCCCGATGGACTTGCAACTTTGGTAACTCCTAACGAAGATCGCTTGCTCCCCGACGCATTATTTCGAATTGGACTCGCACGAGGATTGGTTAAGAAACGAAGCTTGGTGATTGCACAGGAACCGAGCGTTCGAGTCAAAGCGACGACGGAATCCGAAACGCTTAACGCATTGCTGCAACTCAAGTCCGATAGCACGATGCTGGTCGTGTTGCCACAGCGACTTTCTACGTTGCGAGCAGCGGACCAGATCATCGTGATTCATGAGCACAAAATTGCGGGCATCGGGACGCATACCCAGTTGCTCGAGCAAAGCGAAATCTATCGTCACCTGAATTACATGCAGTTTTCACCGTTCGTTGAAAATGGTCACGCTTGAAAAGCAGATTTAGCAGGAACGGCCGGGTTGCCAACTTGAACGAACAAAACGTAAATCAGAATAGCGAACAAAACAAGGGACACCGCCGCCAAGAGGATGACGATAGTGAGTTGCTGACGCCGTTTTTGCATCTTCTTTCGTAGGATCGCGCCAGAACGAAAGGCGGCAGGATCTGCCACGTTGGTCGCGGCAGGATGCACGGCGGTTGATATGTTAAGTGACGCGTCGGGTATCATTGTAGGGGCTTTTCCACCCGATGTTGCACCGATGTCGGAATAAGTTCCTGCGGATGCAACCACTTTCCCTGGGAACAATTCCGGCAACAGCGAGCTTGCGACCTGCCAATGGGATGAGCCTTCGCGGCAAAGGAGTGAGTCGGGAGTAACACGGGATTCGTTGATCCAACTCGCCAACAAATCGGCATTCGCGGGACCAAACTGACCTCCGCTGGGCGGTCTAACGAGCCACTTCGCGTTTGCATTTTCTTGAAACGCAACCGGCAATCGATTGCTGGGCTCCAAGTCGATCGCGATCGCACTGGAGGAGTCCCCCTCGCGTTCAAAGACCTTTCCCTTTTTAACTTGGTCAATCGCTGGTTGAAGATTCGAGACCGCCGAACTGTCTGACGGCTCTTCGGTGGGAGACGAATAAGAGGCATCCCCATTGGGGATACGAAACGAGCCGCTGCAACTTGGGCATTTGCCTCGCTTTCCTGCCTGAAAGTCCTTTACGTGCAATGCAAAACCGCAATGATGGCACACAAAATGAATCCCCATCTACTCTATCTCCGGTGCCGATGTGCTATCTGTAGGTTTCGTGGCATTTGGTGCAAGCTTGATCGATTCGGCCGACCGCTGTCCTTGCTAGTTCGGCGTCGTTGGAGCGCGCCGCCTGCGCCGCCTCCTGGGCTGCTTGGGTCATGGCGACCGCAAATTTGACGTACTCTTGATCGTCCGCATCGGTCATCCCGGGCTGCTTAATAATGTTTCCAAACATTGCTAAAAGCTCAGCATATTTGATGACCTCCTCTTGGCTCTCTTTGAATTTTTTTTCGCTGTTCGTTGCTTTGGCCAAATTATCTCGAAGAGCCCACTCCATGACTTGCATCGAAGGACCGCGATCGGCCGTATCTGCCCAACTGACTTCCTCTGCAGAACCCGCCAACTTGGATCCCTTCAACAGGTTTTGAAGATCCTGTTGCCGCTGCTTGGCCTCGTTGAAGACCGGCTGCGTCCCTACCTTGCAGTTCATTGCCATTTTTGAAAAGACACGCTGGGCATAAGCGGCTGAGGATTGCCAACGGATCTCTTCTGGATAGAGAGCGATGACCGCCATCGTCGATGCGAGCAAAGTAAACTCTTTGCGGACGTCAACGACCCCACCAGAGAATTTTGCGGGTGTGGTGATCATACCATCGAGGCGTGTTTTGGATTCTTTGACAATATCCTCCATCGACGCAGAGCTGATGAGCTGCTTCCAAATGCCGCGAGAATTCGCAAGATCTCCCAATCCTGGAGCAGCATTCGGGCTGCCGGTTTGGCGCGAACCGACGTCCGCTAGCGCCATCTGTGCGTTGGGGATTTCCCCCTGGAGTTGACTGAGAGCATCGCCAAAAAAAACTCCGGAAAATTCGTTGGCCTTGAACTCAGGAGGGATGACTCGCTTGTGCTTTTT
>JANODW010000281.1:0-6230 GCA_031412875.1 Pirellula sp.
GCCTGGGAACGACTAGTCCCTTGTCCTTAGGCGAGCGGTAGGATCATCACTGCCGTAGGATGGGACCATTGTCCCGTCCGTTTGTTCGTTCGGGACAATGGTCCCAAACTACGGTTGGTATGTTTCAGCCCACCGCTCGCCTCAGGTCGCTTCTGCCCGAAGCGACTCCCGGAACCCTTCATCAACCCCACCTATCTCTCTAAGTGAGAATCGCCCGCGGCATGTTGCAAAAAACTAAACAATCCCCCGGGCAAGTCGATGGATTGGTTTTATGCTTCCCTACCGACAATTACCAAACACATGTCGTCTTCTTGGTCGCAACCTGCAATGTGTTTGGTGACTCGGTCTATGATCTCGCTGCCTGCGCGCTGGATGTCTCCCGCGCAGTCGGCCACTTGTTGTCGCACTCGGTCGATCGAAAACTGGGCGCCTTGGAGATTCGGGGCCTCAAAGATCCCGTCCGTGTACAGGGTCAGCGATTCCCCGGGCTGGATTTCCACTTCCAAGGCATCAAACGGGATGTCCGACATGATCCCTAACGGTGGGCCGCCAACATCTCCCCCAGGCTCTTCGATGGTCGCATTCTGCATCCTCATTATCGGAGGCATATGGCCAGCGATAACGATCGATGCCTTGTGTGCAATATAGTCCAATACAATCACCGCCATCGTGATGAATTTCTCGACACCGAGAGCAGTGATGCGATCATTTAAGGTTGCCAGCGCCACGCGTGAGTCGGGAATGGTTGCAAACGCAAAGCGACATTCCGCTGACAGTTTTGCCATAAACATAGCCGCTGCTACTCCATGCCCCACCACATCCGCGATGACGATCGCGATGCGATTATTGTCCAATTCGATATAGTCAAAATAGTCACCGCCGATTTGCTGTGCGGGATTGTAATACTGAAAAAATGTATAGCCCGGAATCTTGGGGGGAGCTTTAGGTAGGAACGCCAACTGAACCTGGCTCGCCAATCGCAAATCTTGCTCGACCAGTCGCTTGGCAATTCGCTCTTCGTGCAACTGTGCATTCTCGATCGCAATCCCCGCTTGGTTGGCTACTCCGACCAAGATCTCGAGGTCTTTGCTTTCGAAGCCGCCCTTCTGTTGGATCGTATCGATTTGAATAGCACCGATTGCCAACCCTTCGCTGTTAAGCAAGGGGGCCACGATCATAGAGCGAATGCGGAAGTCGGCGACGCTTTGGCTCAGCTCGAACCGTGTGTCGCTGCCAGCATCCAACGAGATGATCGCTTCTTTGGTTTGCATCACTTCGCGCAGCACGGTTTTCGAGACTCGCACTTTTTCCTCTTGGTCCGGGCGTCGTGTCTTGAACCACTTCGGTTTGAGCTGCCCATCATCGTCGTTAAGAACGATGAACCCGCGGTCGGCCTGAATGAAAATCGCAAAGAGTGTTTCAAGGACCTTCGGGAGCACCTCGTCAATCGAAACCGCTTTGGCTAGGTTCTTCATGATTTCCAAGATGGCTGACAATTTCGCTTCTGGAGATGCGCTCAATTGCAACCCGTATTGACTGCCGCGCACATCCAACTTGGCCGTGACCGAGCGTGACGAACCCGCTTGATCGCTATCGTCGACGATCATGATGCCCAGGGCGGAGCCGTCGGAAGTTGGGTTTGCGGTCAGGGCAGACGATTCTGCCTCTTCGTGATAATTCAATTCGATGTCGCAGATGCGAATCGTATCCCCCTCAAGCAGCTTCGTCGCCTCGTTGATGAGGCGTCCGTTAACAAACGTGCCGTTCCTGCTTTTAAGATCCTCTAGGACAAAGCCGGGACCATTTTTCGAAACTTTCGCATGCTGACGAGAAACCGAACCGCTTTCCAGAACGATATCGCAATCCGGATGACGACCCATCACGTATTGGCTATTTTCCAACGGGTAACGTCGCCCCATGGCGGGGCCTGTAATTGCGTCCAGGTAAGGCATAATGCAAATCGACAGGTCTTCGAGAGTAGGGACTATCGCCCCTATCATAACGGGATCGCGCATTCTCCGGTATACACTTGCGGGCGTCGATCGTAAGTCGGGCGAAACCGAACGCTACCCCAATGGCACCTACTTTAGCGGAACGGCGCAAGCCGACCGGTTAGAACCTGCGAAGAATCACTGCGATCTCAGCCGCGGCACCGGAAGTCTGGCGACATCCGCTACGAGAGGGAGTGCCGAGAGGGAGTGCCGCAAGCCGCTCGCCCACGGCTTTTGGCCAACTTTGGGATCGAGCCCCACTTGCTGCATACAATTCCGAGCCGCCGAGTGGGGTGGATTCAGTGCACAATCGGGGAGGGAATCAACTGAACCGCTATCCGCATTTGCCGTCCCTCCCGAATCAAGACGACATCCACCGGTTTGTCCATTGCCGTCAAACCCACGAGTTGAACAAGGTGTTCGTCGTTTTCGACGGGCAGGCCATCGAATTCCAGAATGACATCTCCGTAACGCAATCCGGCGAGCTCGGCAGGACTATTCGGTTTGATCACCTTCACAAACGCGCCACGGGGCCTCGCATTCCCGGTCGTCGGGTTGTTTTCTGCGTTGAACGCTCGCTCGACGCTGACGCCCAAATAGGATTTTTGCAACTCCCCTTTTTCGACCAGTTGTTTGGCGACGGTCATGGCCAAATTGATCGGGATCGAGAATCCAATTCCCTCATTGCCGCCGGAATTGCTGGCGATAGCGGTGTTGATCCCTATGACTTCGCCGCGCATGTTCATGAGCGGTCCCCCGCTATTTCCGGGATTGATTGCAGCATCGGTCTGGATAAAGTCTTGGTAGACGATGGCTTTGGAACCGAGCTCCAAATTGCGGCGGCCTTTGGCACTGATGATGCCGTAGCTCACCGAATGATTGAGTCCAAACGGGCTGCCGACCGCGAACACAAAATCTCCCATTTCGATTTGCCGGCTGTCTGCAATTTTGGCGATCGGCAAGTTGTTGCGTCCGACGTCGATTACGGCAATGTCAGTAGAGGGATCTTCCCAAATCTGAACGGGCTTCAGCGGCACACCGGTATCGGATTCAATTTTGACATTGGCCATTGAAGCGGAGTGAATGACATGCCGGTTGGTGATGACGTAATTGTTGTTTCCAATGAGCACAATGACGCCAGACCCAGCCTCTTCCACTTTTCGGGTTTCGGTTTTTGGCGACCTCAAGTCAGTTCGCGGGCTGTTTGCTCCACGGTCGGAAAAGGGCTCTTCTTTGACAGCCTCGATATGAACCACTGTGGGCCCCACCAGTCGGACCACCCGACGGAGGAGCGAGTGTTGACGCTCGATCAAATCGACTTCTTGGGAAATCTGAGCGTACAGTTCGTCCCGTTGCCTTGAACTCCAACCCGATTCATCCGACCGGGCGCTTGGAAACTGTTCGGTGCCGCGTTTCGGAAACCCTTTGGATTGCGAATAGGCGGTTGGCTCCCCGAATCCTAACAAGACGCCGACCGTCGGTAGTGCAAGCGAGAGCGACCAAAGGCGAAGTGAACGGATAGTTTCATTGCGATTGGAAGATCGAATTGAATTCATCTGGCGAAGCGGTTCGGTTATGGAGTCTTATTCTCGAAAGTTCTGGACAAGATGGTATTCGGAATAGATCGCATGTTTTTTCGAGTGCAAAACGGTTGGTACCTGGTTACACGTAGATTTGTGTAACATAAATGCCGTAATGACTTGACCTGCGGATTGTGCCGAATCTACCTCGCGAAATTGATTTTCTTCCGAGCTTCCAAGATGGCTCGGTCTTTCACGAGATTGGGCTTAGAAGATGTCTTGGAAACAAATCGCTTGGAATCGGAAGGGGCTGGCTTAAGGGCAGCAATATCCACTTTCTCAAGGTTCGGATCCAACTCGTCAACCACGATATGGGGGGTCACTCCTCGGGAACTAATCGGAGTGCCCTTGGGTGAAAAGAATTTGGACACTGTTAGCCTTAGTCCGCCATTGCCATGGTCATTGTGGAACACACCTTGAACGCTCCCTTTTCCATAGGATGTTTGCCCGACAACAAGTCCACGTTCATGGTCGTGGATTGCACCGGCGAATATTTCGCTGGCACTCGCACTATCCGAATCGATCATGACGACCAGAGGGATATCCCAAGTGCCCGGCGCAGTCGCGGTAAACTGATGGTTCTCTTGACCGTTCCGACCCTTGGTGGAAACGATCAACCCTCTCGAGATAAAGTAATCTGCCAACTCGACGGCAGAATCGAGCAGGCCACCGGGGTTGCGTGTGAGGTCAATGATGACGCTGCGCATTCCGTCTCGACTCAAATCCATCATAGACCGTGCAACTTCTCCAGCCGTCGTCTTTTGAAAGTTTGTGATCTTGATGTACCCCACTCCTGGTTCAGCCATCTCTGCAACGGCGACGCTAGGTACATCGACCTTCTTTCGTTGCACCTTCAAGTCCACGGTGGTATCGTCGATATTTCGCAGCACCAAGCTGACACTGCTCCCCTCGGGTCCACGGAGCAGATCGGCAGCTTTCTTGGCTCCAATCTGCTGTACCGAAGATCCATCCACATTCAAGATAAATTGGTTGGGTGCCAATCCGGCCAAGTGAGCTGGTCCACCTCGAAATACGTCGACAATTTTCAGTTCGCTCCCTTCGGCCCAAAGCTCCACCCCAAGACCGATCAGGTTCCCCTCGATTTGGGACATAACTTCACGGTACTCGCCGGGAGTTAACAACGCGGAATAGGGGTCGAGCAAACCGACAGAACCCGCAACATACTCATAGATTACCGCGGAAGGCATCAATCCAATTTGTTGGCTGGCCAAATTCGCAACATAGGCAACCACGCTTTTGAGCTCCTCAGCGCTTTGGATCTTGCGGCCGAAGACGGACTTGTGAATTGTTTTCCGAAACTGCTCCACGCTGGCTGCGTCGGCATTTCGAAGATGCTTGCTTAGGAAATCTTGTTCGGTGAGGGCGACTTCGAGAAACGCAGTCCCATGCAACGCAAGCTTGTAGTAGTCTACTTGTTCAACATAGTAAACTTCGAGTTTAGAGAGCACTTCGCTCAGAACTTGCAATGCATCGCTTGGGGTGGCGTTATCGACAGTCTGCATAAACGATCGGTCCGAATACCTGCGAGTGACATCGTAGTGAATCCGGCAAATTTGAAGACGTTCTGCGCAATCCTTGAGGCGGGAATCTTTCTTGACAGCCCGTTCGTAGTGAAGGATCGCTTCTTGCCAACGGTTCTCTTGCTCGAGTCTTTTGCCCTCGGCGATGGGGGAGCGAACGCCCTCGATGAGACCACTGTTCGCAGCGGAGTATTGCCCTTGTACAGCCGGTAGGTAACCGATCCACACCAAGCAAAGTGCGATTGCCAACTTTGCTTCTCGCAGGGACAAATTTCGCATAAGAAAAAATTGGGATGGGTGCATAGGGGTAGACTCCGTCAGACGCTTAAAGAGTATGCAACCACAATTGCGTTGGTCAAAAAACAAGAGAGAGAATGTTCTCAGATCTTTCGCCGCAATCGGAAAGGTCAACTGGAACCGATCCCGATATGACGCAAATGGGGGTGGTAGGGGAGGAGGAAAGAGATCCCTCGTTGTCCAGCATCGATGCGAGAAGAGAGACCTTCCCGAACGCGCGGCCCATGCGTCCTGCACAAGAAATTCTGCATCGCAAAGGATCCGCAGGACAAGTTGCTTGCCGGTGAAATCCTGTTCCGCGAATGCGACAGAACTTTATGCAATCCCTCCACAAAAGGCAAATTTCGGAAAAACATTTTGTCGGTTCGAAAGGGCGAATGGTGCAGAAAAACTGGATACAATACAGGGAGAACCCACCCGTAGTGTCCACTTGCTGAAATCGATGCAAAACAATGACGTTTGATCCCACCCGCCGTCATTTCCTTGGCCAAATGGCGACGGGATTGCCCACTGTCGCCGCGTTTGAAATGCTCTTTGGCGAAAGGCCGATCGTGGCCCATGAGCAGAAAACGCATTTCGCACCGCAAGCCAAAAAAGTCCTCCAGATTTTCTGCCCGGGCGCGGCGTCTCATATCGATTTGTGGGACCACAAACCGATGCTGGATAAGCTTGATGGGACGCCCATGCCCGGCGAAGAAAGCGCGATGACGTTCCAAGGCAAGAATGGGAACCTAATGAAGTCCCCTTGGCCGTTTGTTCCTGCAGGCCAATCCGGGAAAAGAATTACCGCCATGATGCCGCATATGGCGAAACATGTCGAC
>JANODW010000282.1:0-3234 GCA_031412875.1 Pirellula sp.
CGCCATTCGAGCCATGCTGCGTCCAATCCGGCCTACCCCAATGAGCCCCAGCGTTTTGCCGGCAAGATCATTTGCTAACCAACGCGACTCCGGCCATATCCAACCGTCCCTCTGCATCGCCTCGTGAATGGGTTTGAATCGTTTGGCTAACCCCATCATCAAGGCAAAAGCACCCTCGGCGACCGTCTCCTCGGCGTAGTCGGGAATGTTCACCACCGGAACCCCATATTCGCGAGCGGCATCGATATCGATTGCATCGATGCCCACGCCGTACTTGATGATCGCTTTGAGTCTCGACGCGCTGGCGATCACGTTCCGGCCGATTTTCGTGTAGCACATCAGCAGCACATCGGCATCGGCGAGTTCGTCGATCAGATCTGGTTCGGGAATTCCGTCTGGCAAAGTCACGAGCGTCGCCCCCAACTGGCGGAGGCGGGCATCGACCCTGGGCATTTCAAGTTCGCAATCGGTTCGTACTATTTTCAATTCACTTTCCTTCGGACACGTTTTGGAGGACATCCTCTGTTTTTCTGGGAGGGATCCCATTAACTATTTCTAGAATAGTTGAAAATGCGAGTGGGCGGCCCGCTCTCCGGTTTGCTAAACTACAGATGATAGTGCATGAAGCCGCGTGTGCCCCCCGATTGCGCCTAGAACTGTTGTAGAATCCATGAGCCCATGAAAACCCTTTTCGCATTCTTCATGTTTGCATGTGTTTTCGTTCAGGGCTTGGAAAGTCGCTGTCTTTCACAGCTCGCGCAGGACCATAGCCAACCCCGATTGAACAGCTCTCCTGCTCCTTTCCGAATAGGGGCAAAGCACTTACCCAATGCCATCCAGATCCAAAGCAAAGTCATATCAGGAGGGCAGCCGGAGGGTGAGCAAGCGTTCCGGGAACTGCAACATCTGGGTGTGAAGACGATTGTGAGTGTCGACGGCGCCAAGCCTCAATTGGAGTTGGCTAAGAAATACGGTTTGCGATACGTGCATCTTCCTCATGGCTACGACGGAATTGGAGTGGAACGCAGCGCTGAGCTGGCCAAGGCAGTGCGTGATCTTGAGGGACCGATCTACATCCATTGCCACCATGGCCAGCATCGAAGCCCTGCTGCTGCGGCCGTCGCATGCATTTCCGTCGGCTGGGTCGAACCCGAATCCGCATTGGGGATCCTGAAGCTCGCGGGGACCAATAGCGATTACCGTGGACTGTTCGCCGCCGTGACTGGTGCGCATCGGATCGACGATGCCGTCTTGGATGCAATGCGGGTCGACTTTCTGGAGATTGCGAAACTGCCTCCGCTAGCAGAAGCGATGGTGGATTTGGATGGGACGTACAACCGCATGAAGAAAGTTGTAAATGCGACCGAGACGCGAACCCTCCCGAACCAGAAGAGCGACTTGGCTCACGATGCCCTTTTGATGCGAGAGCATTTTAAAGAAATGATGCGACTCGAAAGCGTTAGCAAGCAGGCGGACGCATTTCGGGGGATGCTCAAGGAATCGGAAGCGGACGCTCAAATTTTGGAAACTGAGATCCGGCACTGGACTCGCCATGCGAGCCCGGGACCAGTGCCGCGGAGCGTCTCAAATGCATTGGAGCGCATCCGCGTCAACTGCAGTGCTTGCCATCGGCAGTACCGAGATTCGGCTCGCTAGAGATCCGGGAATTCCCCAAGGTGTTTAGGCTACGAAGAAGCGGCCGCCATCCGATGCGTTGGAACGGGGCGCCCGGGTTTGAAGCTCTGCAAGGTATTGACCGTTGCGGTCGCACCGAATTCTGAACACACTGCATGAAGTGTTTCTTGGACTGTTTTGGTAAGCGATTCCGGGTCGCACGCCACTCTCGCATTGATCACAATATTGGCGTTCGACGTTGCAATGCCGGCACCGATCGACAACTTGGCTGTCGATTGACTGCTTACCAGATTCGCAACCGCGTACTGCCCGTCCGCCATTCCGATGACTTTCAAATGCGCGACCTCTGCGGATCCTTGATTGAGCGCCGATTGGATGCGATGCAAGAAAGCCATGATCAGATCATCGAGCTGGATGGGAGCGCTGCTTTGCAATGTCGCTTGCGCATTGAGCCATCCGAGATCCGCTTCCCCTTCTGCGTAGATATCGTAGTCGACGTCCATCGTCTTTTGGCCGAACAGGCCTTGTTGGTCGAGGGTTTCGCAAAACGCATCGAATCCCTGGCCGGTGGCGGCTGAGATCCGCAGGACAGGCGTTCCCGGAAACTGGATTTGAAGGAGCGTCTCCAATTCTTGGATCGACGCTTCCGGCAGTTCGTCGATCCGATTGATCAGGATGAAGTCCGCTTCCTCGATCTGCTTTCTAAAAATGTATTCGGCCTGAGGAGAGAAGCCCCCTTTGGATGACCCTTTGAGAATCTTGAGACCGTGGCTGGGTTTGAGAATGACACCGTACGGCGCGATGTCAAAGGGTTGCGCGTAGACCGATTGCAGGGGCCGAACCACCGTCGCGACGAGGTCGGTGCAACTGCCGACGGGTTCGGCGATAATGATCTCGGGCAATTGCGACTCGCCCAGCCGTTCCATCGTTCGGGTTAGCTCATTGAAATTACAGCAGAAGCATGAGCCGGCGACTTCGCCAACATCGAAACCCTGCGCTCGCAATAAATTGGTATCCACCAAATCGGTCGCTTGATCGTTGGTCACAATCCCCACCCGCATCCCTTGCGATTGGAAGCGGTGCGCCAAACGCGCGATCGTGGTCGTCTTTCCAGCCCCCAGGAAACCGCCGATCATGATGAAGCGTGGATTTTTTGACATCGGTAAAAGCCCTCGGAGTTGCTGTAAAAATGGGATGGTGGATCGGAATAACGTTCTAACGTCTTTTTGAATGTCGGGCAAGCAAAAAAAGCTCTGGATTCGGGTCGGTTGGCCAATAGGATTGCATAACGCAAGGCATCTCCGCTTTTCATGAGCCGCCTTGTTCGCTAATTCTTTTCGCTGTGGCGAACTTTTGCCCAATACGTCGTGTAGTTAAATTCTGGGCTGTTCTCATGGTCGTGACATCGGATGCATTGCTCGCGAGCAAGGTAGGGGGTCTTTAATTTGGGATCGAGGACATGCGCGTGCGAGGGGCCGTGGCAACTTTCGCAGCCCACATTGACGAGGGGTCCCGATTGAGACGCTTGTATAAAGCCCCCGGGTAATCCATAGCCAGTGGTGTGGCACTGCTGGCAGCTCGGGTCGACATGGGCGCGTT
>JANODW010000283.1:0-3397 GCA_031412875.1 Pirellula sp.
CCCACTGCGAGCGTCAATCGAGCGATGGCTGTGCGGTCACGGCGCAGTGGATCATGCGAAGCCAGATCGTCGCGGCGCAAATCGACACAGGGAGTCGCTTGCCCCGAGAGAATCGCTTTGGATCTTTTTCGGATCAGTCCGAAACGATCGATCTCTACCGAATTGGTATTGATGGGAGCAACGCTTGCCATCGCCAGCAATTCGTCTTGCGACCCACAAAGCAGAACAGGGAGCTCGCTGGGATTGAAGTGTGCGAGATTCTGTTCGAACGATTTTTGATCCAAGGAAAAAATGCGCCAATTGCTGCAGGAGCCGTCGCTCGCCAAGACCAACATCTCCACGGTGGGAGGTGCAGAGGCCTGATTCAACATCCAAAGGGTGACCGAAGGCGCCGGGATCAGATTGTCGGACAATGCTTGTTCGATCGCTAGAATGGCACTTGGTACGATAAAGTGAACGCGGCAGTTCAGACGCTCTAGAGCATCGACGATCGATTTGATTTGCGACACGTCCATGCAGACTGCCGCCAGATCTCCTGTCGACCTTTTGGAACGCGGACGCATCGCATCGGCGACGATGCTTTCGGCATCGACCGGCAATACTGATTCCAAGGCAAATCGGAGCGACTGGTTGTTGCGAACACTTGCTGACGCATGGGAATCCAGAGCTGCAAAGAGCACCGTTTCCGAAGCGACTGCAAGGACCAGTTGGCCTGGGTCCAATGCCGACTCCTTCGCGCATTCGATCGTTGTTTGGGCCATATCCACTGGCTCAGCCGGCAACGAGACTGCTTGGGAAGCTGACGGTGGCAAGCCGGATAGCATCCAGCCGTCGTTTCGTTCGATGATCAGTATTCCGGGTTTGCGCATTCCCATTCCCTTTAGAGTGGTATCAAAGGGTTGTTGCCATTGATCATCTCAAGTTCGTCTAGGAGTTCCGACTTGGTCTTTTTTGCAGGGGCATTTGCATCGGCATTCGAGGGTATGGAGGGAATAGCTGGGGAGTCGGTTGCGGGCAAAGCTCCTTGGGTCATTTGCAAAGTTTGTCCCATCGGCCAATTGGAGGATTGGCCACGATACGAAACGCAAACAAAGTCATTGGAAACCGATTCGATGCGAATCCCTTCGGGTTGCAATTGCAACATTGCGCCTTCTCGGCAAAAGTCGAGTTTGCCTGCTCGATCGATCGCGATGGCCATCGAGCCTCCTTTTTCGATCACCGTTCCGACTAGCCTTAGCCCGAACTCTAGGGTGGGAGTGGCGGGAGCAGGCATAGAATTGGTTATAGGCGGAGAGGGCTCTGCTTTGGGTGGGGTTTGGACGACCGGGGAAGTTGACTTGATTCGAAAGCCGGATTGCAGCTTACGCGTCCAGAGGTGTGCGTCTGCGCGAGTCGGTTCGTTCGATGGTGATTGCGATGTGGAGAAACTCTTTGCTGTGCTTGTGTTGTCATTTTTGATTCCGTCACCGGAAGCGCCACCGTCGTGGGCTCGGGCCGATTCGATCGACTGCACCGTCAGTCCGCTCGCAGCAAACCAGCCCCAAAGGCCCACGGCCAACGCGCCCACTAGCGCTGCCGCAGTTGCGCGATCGATATTGGTTTTTAGGTTGGGTGATGGCATATAGGGGTGGTTTTATTCAAAGGAAAATTCGATAGTTTGCACAGCGCCTATTTCGTTTAACGCTTGAATGGCCAACCTCTGCTGACGTGAGTTGCCATCGGTCGCTTCGATCCAGATCGAAAAGCTGGACGAGGTCGCTCCCAACATGGTTCGCAGGGCATTCCTGTCTTCCGCGTTGGTAACCGTTCGTTCCAGAATCAAACCGATTTCACCCAACGAGGTTTCTCGGAGGTTCGCAAGCACTCGTCTTGCTAGTCCATCTTGAACCACGGCGCCGCAGACCGCCAACAGCGTCTCGTCGGGAGCTCGAAAAACGTTCAAGCGTCCTGATCCGTGGAGGGAGAGGTTGCGTGTCATTTTTGCCAGTTGCCGATCTTCTCCAGCCAAGCGATTGAGTTGTACCAAATCAAAGACTTCGCCCCAACTGCGAAAAGATAGTCCCAAATTTTCGCTGGAGTTGTTGGTTTTAGTGGTTTGATCGGTTGATTGCAAATCGGTCCTTTTCGCCTGCTGGGTGGCGAGGGTGCTTTGGCTCTTTCGCGTTGGCATCAAGCGAGCGGTTCGCGATTCCATAGGGCCGGTCAACCGCCTGATCGCTTGCTCGCATTCCCGCTCACCGCCCGCATCGTAGATCGCATTTAAATTTGCTTTCGCGTCCTCATCGGCGAGCAAGAGATCGAATGTTTGGCCTCCCAATTGGATCCTACTCTCGAGGATGGAGGGGAAGGCCCGTTGACTGCCTCGCTCTCGGTTGCGTTCTCGACGCGTATTCAGATCGCTAACTTCGAAAATGCTGGCGGCAGCGGGCAGCAACGTGCGTTGGCAACTGAGCATCCCCCAACGACGCTGCAGCGAACGATGTTCCTCAGCGGCGGCCAAGCTCGCTTGGAGGCTACGGCGCGCGCTGGTTGTCATCGCGACCCCGACCACGATGATCGCAACCAGCACCATCAGCAAAACGAATCCTCGCTTGGGCTTAGCGTGATGCGTTCCCAGTTGCGTTCTCAGTTGCGTGTTCAGTTGTGTGTTCAGTTGCGTTCTCATCGATTGTCTCGTTCACGCGTAAACGTTTGATCAAAAATCATTCGGCCGCGTTGGTCCGCGATCGCGATTTGAATCGAGCTCGGAACATTTCCTCCGCGCGATGCGTTGCTGGACAATTCGGCCGCTTGTTGGGCCATCTCCCCTAGTTGAGAAAACCCTCGCACTTCGTTGGTTGAAACCATCATTGTGGCGGCGCCGAAATGGACAGGTTCCACAAACGGAGAGGAAAAACTGGCCGTTCCCTTTCCATCTTCGATTTGGATGCGGGCCAAAAGGGATCGTTTGCCGTCTTGTCTAATTTCGTAAATCACTCTGGCAGGACGGAGCGTTGCGACCAAAGTCCTGGGATCGCGGTGTCCGAATCCGACAAGTTCGAATCGGTTGCTGCCCACTCTCATTCGGCGTGCATTGGCAAGGTCCCGGCGAAGCTGATCCGCCAGCAGCCCTGTTCGCTGGATGCTCGGATCGTCTTGAATCGCAAACGCAATCTCTGAAAAACTGCGACGCAGAACCCCCATCAAGGTTGCCAGCAAAATAGTGCCTAGCACTAACGCCACCACCATCTCTATCAGGGTGAACGCGTGCCTGCAACAAGCCACCGAACGGGAGGGAACACGATTGCACCCACGGGCGTATCGATGTTTTATTGCGATTGGGTGTCGCTTCGCAATGGAATGTTTCATCGCAGGCCGTTCGCATTCTGCGCTTGTAGCAGTTCGATGGAGACCAAGA
>JANODW010000284.1:0-3379 GCA_031412875.1 Pirellula sp.
ATCACAACATTGTCGGCGTCGTTTACAACTCCCAATGGTTTGGAGGGGAACCCGAACTGAGCGACGGTGTTGTCGCTGTTGAAAGCGCGCATATGGATGACGTCGCCAGCGAAATCATGGTGGAATCCAAGCATCAGGACATCCACAGCAAACCGCGCGCTATTCTAGAAGTACGCAGTATTTTGATCGACCACCTACGCGAAGCTTGTCTCCAACCAGCGCTCTTCGGTATCCTAGATGTCCCCATCGATTGGCAACGCACAATCGCTCCCACCATGGGCAGGGTCATCCCGGCCGGATACGATGAACCGCCGCCGGAAAGGGGTGGAAGTGCGATAGGCTCTCCCGGGATTCACAAACAGACCCCGATGGTTCCCCTCCCCTTTCCAGCCAAACCACCTGGGAAATTGAGGCTCCCCCCTATCTACCGAGTCAATGCAAATCGATAGCAGCGTTTCGCATGCGAAAATGGATTCCGAACACGATGATCGCTTGCGTTCGCTTTTACCAGCGAGCCGTGAGCCCACTCTTGGGGAGCAATTGCCGCTTTTCCCCTACTTGCTCGCAATACACCATTGAAGCGATCGAAAAATACGGCGCCCTCCGCGGCATCTGGAAAGGGCTGAAACGGATCGGGCGCTGCCATCCCTTCTCCACAGGAGGATACGACCCACCCTAAAGGGCCCATTTTCGCATCTTTGCAAATGTTTCCTCTGCCAACCATCGAAATACGCGACTTATTAATAGTCGCTATCATAAGCGGGCTCGATTCAGATTTGCTGAAATTAGCGAACCCTTGAGGAAAACGGGATGTCGAATTATCATTCTGCACCTCTCGAATTAATCGGGCAGTGAAAAATGATCGACGTTTACCAAAGTCCCTGCATCCATAACCCCTAGATATTCAATGCGGCACCTACTTTCCGCTGTTGTTCAAAACGTTCCTGGAGTGCTTGCGCATATATCCGGTATGCTCGCCTCGCGGGGCTACAACATCGACTCGCTCGCTGTTGGCGAAACCGAAAACAAAAACCTATCTCGAATGACCTTCGTCGTGATGGGTGACAATCATGTGCTCGAACAAGTCCGCAAGCAACTTGAAAAGATCGTCACGGTGGTCGCCGTTCAAGACATCAGCGCTCGAGATTATGTCGAACGGGATTTGATGTTGATCAAGGTGCGAGCCGCAAGCGGGAGTGTCCGAACCGAAATCCGTGAGCTTGTAGATATCTTTCGCGGCCGAGTCGTCGACGTGGGCCCAGAAGAACTGATGATTGAGATCTCGGGTCGCGAGAGCAAGATCCAAGCGTTCATCGAACGAATGCGACCGTACACCATTCTTGAGTTGGTGCGCACAGGACGGATTGCGATGGTTCGCGGCAGCAATCCCGACGAGTTGGATCTCGACGCCATCTCCGAACATTCCAACGAATAGGCTTGGGCTGGCAACCGCCAGTCGGCCCTCAACTTCTACCGCCAATTTACCCTTAAACTCCTCCAATTCGAAACACAGTTCCTTTCATGGCAGCAACTATTTACTACGACAACGACGCAGATCTCTCGCACCTCAAAGACAAGACCATCGCGATTCTTGGCTACGGTTCTCAGGGCCACGCTCAGGCGCAAAACTTGCGAGACAGCGGTTGCAAAGTAATCATCGGCCAACGTCCTGGCGGAAAAAACTACGACCTCGCGGTAACCCATGGTTTCCAGCCGATGGAAATCGATGAGGCGACCAAAAAGGCAGACATCGTCAACCTGTTGCTGCCCGACGAAGTGCAAGGAGATCTGTACCGCACCCACATCAAACCCAACCTGTCGCCAGGCAATGTATTGATGTGCTCCCACGGTTTCAATATCCACTTCGGTCAAATCGAGCCACCCAAGGGTGTCGATACACTGTTGGTCGCTCCCAAAGGACCTGGTCACTTGGTGCGCAGCGAATATACCAAAGGGGGCGGCGTCCCTTGTTTGATTGCCCTTGGAACCGGTGCCAGCGAGCTTACGAAAAAACTCGGCTTGGCGTATGCAAAGGGAATTGGCGGTACACGAGGCGGAGTGATCGAGACCTCCATCGCGGAAGAAACGGAAACGGATTTGTTCGGCGAACAAGTTGTGTTGTGTGGCGGTGTGAGCGAACTGGTCAAAGCAGGTTTTGAGACCCTCGTTGAAGCGGGCTATCAACCCGAGATGGCCTACTTTGAATGCATGCACGAACTCAAACTGATCGTCGACCTGCTCTACCAAGGCGGTTTGAACTACATGCGGTACAGCATTTCCAACACGGCCGAGTTCGGCGACTACACGCGTGGTCCCCGCATCATCACCGCAGAAACCAAGCTGGAGATGAAGAAGATCCTCAATGAGATCCAGACGGGCAAATTCGCCCGCGAGTGGATCCTCGAAAACAAAGCCGGCGCCCCCGCATTCAAAGCATCGCGTCGTCTCGAACGAAAGCACCAGATCGAAAAAGTAGGGCAGCAACTACGCAGCCTCATGAAATGGATCGACGCCAAAGTCGTCGACTAACCCAGCCCGTAGCTCACTCCCCGTAGGTCACTCCCCGTAGGTCACTCTTGCCGAGAGTGACCCCACCGCAAAAAACCAACTCCCGCTTCCGAATTCGCTACAATACGGATCTCATTTCCCGTGGCTCCGTATCGTTTAATGCATTAGCCCGCTGGGCGGACAGTTGTCATGCTATCGAATTGCACTCTTTGGGCGCTTGCTCGTAGTTGGTCCGTTTTGGTCCTGCTGGTCCTCTCTGCTCCAGCGAAAACTTGCATTTCGCAAACCGCCGAACCGGCACAGCAGGAAACTTGGTTCGGCTGGATCGAGGGTCCGAAACAGCAGTTGCGTACCGTGGTCCGTGTCGAACGGGACTCGCAAGAAAAAGCGGTCCGCGGCATCATGATCAGCCCCGACGAGTCGCTCAACGAAGTTCCTTTGAGCGAATTCGAAATTAACGCCCAGGGAGCTTGGCGATTCGAATTGGTGAACTCGATTGCAAAACAATCCGCTATCCAATTTTCAGGTGTGCAGACTTCAGCGGACAAGGTCAACGGGCAGTTGTTGCATTCAGGTGAAACCATTCCTTTGAAATTGCAAAGGCTTGCCTCGATGCCGGCTGAAACGCGAAACGATCTTGGGGCGGATTCCGTGTGGCTTGGCACGTTGGACTTCGCGGTGAAGAAACTCGAATTTCGTGTTCGGGTCTATTCCCGTCCTCCCTTTGGCATCGAGTCCGCGCCAAGATTTCTGTTCGATTCGATCACGCAAAATGTTTCTGGAATTCCTGTCCAATTTACCGGCGGCCCGGATGGCAAAACCACCTTGGAGATGAAGTCGATCGGGGCCAAATTCATCGGCGAGTTCAATG
>JANODW010000285.1:0-14904 GCA_031412875.1 Pirellula sp.
GATGCAGCGATGCATGACGCTGTTGCCGCAAGCGACTGCCGAGTTGCATCCGAGTTGGTATGTCTTCGACACCAGCGATGCCGCTCGCCAAGTCGCCCAGTCCCTTGCCCAGCGCGGGGAGTTGTCCATTCACACCGTCGCTCCGCTGGTCGATTGGACACTCGATATAGACAGCCAAGCCGACACCGCATCGGGTGACAACACCGCATCAAGTGCAAATACCGCAACGGCCGCCAACACCGGCGCAGCGTGGGACTTCTTGCACAATACGTTGCCAGTGAATCTCTTGGCCCCGAAACAATCTCCGGTGCCAATCAATCCGATGATCCGGTGGGGTTCCATCGGTGCCGGGGCAGCAATGGTTCTGGCCATCGCTGCTTACTTTTTACTGTCCGACGTTTGGAAGCTGCAGTCGGAGGTCGGAGCCCTTCAAATAGAGTTGGAGGACGCGAAAAAGGTAACGGCAAAATACCAGGAAAAGTCTGATCAAGTTGCGGCAGTCCAAGCTTGGATGGTGGATCGAGTCGATTGGCTGTCGGAGCTCAACGAGCTATCCATGCGACTGCCCGAGGGTCAGGATGCGACGGTCCGCCGGTTGTCCGGGGTCGCAACAGCCACGGGAACAGCCACGATTGACCTTTCGGTTCAAGTCGCCGACCAAGAATTCATATCGCAACTGGAGTCGCGGATTCGAAGCGCCAAGTACGGAGCAACGAGCAAACAAATCAGCCAAAATCCAAACTCAACCGAATACCCGTGGCAATTTGAGACACGAATCTCCTTTCCCATCGAAGTCCCAAACATGGATGCTTACCGGCCAAGCACCGTTTCGGGGGAGGCATCTCGATGAGCCCTCGTACCATGTGGTTCGCGATTGCAGCGATAGGAATTTTTGGTCTGTACGGATTGGACTCGGTCTATCGAAGCTGGATCGAGAGGCCAGCACAACTGCTGACGTCTGAGCTATCCGATCTTACCGACAAGCTCAGCGCTTCCAAAGTCGAACAACGCGTTGCACAGAAGCAAGGCAAGCAACTGGAGTCCTTGGCGGCCAGAGCGCTGCCGGACGATCCGCAGTTGGCTCGGTCCCTCTACCAGCAGTGGTTGCTGAACTTGGTAGAAAAGAACGAACTTGCAGCGGCCTCGGTCGATGCAGCCCAACCGGTAAAACTGGAAATCCGTTCACGCATCAAGAAAGGCAAACGGCAGTTGGTCGGCCATCGCATCAGCTACACGTTGCGAGGTCAAGCGTCGTTGGCCAAACTCTCGGGATTCCTGAATGATTTTCGCAAAGCGGGCCATCTCCACAAAATCCGATCGATTACACTCAACCCGATCGGAAACGAAGGAAAGCTAGACGCCGATTTGACCATCGAAGTCCTGTGCCTCGAAGCGTCTGTTAACAAATCGCAACTCAGCCAATGGGAAATCGCAGACCAAGCGGCCACGGTGCCGAGTACCTACGAACACTTCGTGCGTCGCAATCTTTTCGCGAGAGGATTCGCGAAGGCATTGTTTGATGTGGAGTTAAAAGCGATCACTTCCAACCGCGAGGGGATCGCGCAAGCTTGGTTTCGAGTCGATAGCCGAGGGTCCACCAAAACGATTCTCGCCGGCGAACAAATCCCCATTTCGTTGCACGATATCGCGGTGGTCGAAGTGCTACCCAACAAAGTCTTGGTGCGAGTCAATGACTCAACGCACTGGATCAAGCTGGGGCAATCGGTTGGAGAAGCCATTTCCCAAAAGACAGAAATAATTTCTGGAGCAATGCCATGATCAGTCGACATTTTCTATCCTCGTATCCTTGCTTGATCGCGCTCGCGGGCGCATTCCTTCCCATTCAAGTTGTCCACGCGCAGCTCATTGGGAATCAATCGATTGGAACCTCAGCGCTGTCGCTGTCGCAACAACGGGCCGCTGCCTCTGCCGTTCCACAAGCGCCTCCCTTAGGAATGATCGGTGGAGCCAGCAATGCGATCGGCTCGATTGGCAATCGATTGCAAGTGAACAACACGCGTTTCGTTCGTGGCAGCCGCAGCCGGCAAGATTTCGTCGGTTCCAACCGAACGGATCAAACCGGATTTGTCGGGTCGGGACAAGCCTTAGGAGTCGGCCGTGTCGCGTCCGCCACAGAAAACCTCAGGCTCGAAACCACCAAGGCAAAGATCAATCGACCCCTTCCCCTGCAGCCCGCTAAGGGAATGTACTATCCTCGACTGGAAGTGGATTTGGAAAAGGAAGCAATGCCCGATCCCACGCCTCAATAAGGCCCCGCTGGCGTCGATGCAAGCGACCGGGTTGCACAGTTCTCCGGGGGGACCGCCCGGGTGTCGATGGTGGGTACTACAGCCATCTTGAGAGGGACCGTCGGATCGAAACGGACTGCGGATTTACTGGTGCAAATCCTCAGTTTCGAACCGGGAGTCGATTTCGTGAAGAGCGAGCTGACCCTCCCCTAGCGTCCGTCGCAGCGGCCGCGACGCCGTCGGTCCCAATCCGACTTCGCAATCGGTCCGGCCGCCAGGATGTCGACTTTTTTGAACCGATCGATTAGTTTATGGGACGAACCTTTCTGACTTTTTAATCTCAAAGAGACTCCCACAATGCTCAAAAACCTTGCTTCAAAGATGCGACGACGTTCATGGCGTTTGTTCGCTGCTCCGCTGTTGCTTGCCTCCCTAGGATCTCTGCAGTTGCCGAGTCTCGCGTTTTCGCAAGACCGCGCGGCGCCTACGGACAGTTGGACCGACAGTGCGGGGGCGAAGACCATTCAAGCGGACTTCGTCAAACTAGAAGGGGTCAATCTGACTCTTCGCATGGCCGATGGAACCGAGAAGGTCGTGCCGCTCAGCAAGCTCGATGACAAGAGCCGGGTCAAAGCGAGAGATAGGGCAAAAAATATTTCGAAGCCAAGCGCCTCGGCACCCTCTACCGCCAAGAGCGCGACCAAAGCCGGTACCAAGAATACAACTCCAGTCGTGTTCCCCTCCAGTCCAACAGCGCAAGAGTTCATGGACATCATCGTCCGCGAACTCACCAATGAAAATCCCATCGTCGTCTGGGATGCCATTCCTGCATCCAAGCAAAAGAAGATCCAGGAAATAGTACGATTGGCTACGTCGCGGGTGGAACAGAAGACACTCACCGCTATCAAGAAGTTCCGCAACGAATTATTGACCGCTCTCAAGACCAAGAAACAGTTCATCCTCAATAGCAACCAGATCCCAATCCCGCCGGATCAAAAAGATGTCTTGAAAAGTTCTTACGATTCGTTGGTATCGCTTGTCGAAGCATACATTCCTGAAGAATGGACTGATGCGAGCTATTTGCAACAAACCGAAATACGAGATTTGCTGGCAGTCTACGTCGGCAACATTACCGATAAAGCAAACGAACTTGATAAATTGCTGCCAAACAACAGCCCTATGAAAAAGGCAAATCAAGTTCTACCGACCGCCAAGGTCGAAGATGCCACCGCCAAAGAAGCCATGATCTCTTTAGAGGTTCCTGGTCAAGCTCTGCCGCCGATGAAGTTCGTTGCCACCGAAGGCAGATGGTTGCCCGAGTCGGTTGTAGGCGCTTGGGATCAGGGCGTCGATCAAGTCACAGCGTCGCTAAAAGCAGCAGACCCCAAAACAATCCATCAAGGGGTCACGGGTGCCCTGCTGGTCGCAACCGGCGTGCTGGGAACCATTAGTTCCGCCGAGACGCAAGAAGAGTTCGACGAGGCGATCGGCCAGCTAATGCAAATGGCTCAAAGAATGCCAGGCAGAGGTTTCTGAGCAAGGCCAGCCCGCATCGATCAGCGAGCTATTATTTGACGGGGGGAGCTTGCGTTCGCCCCATTGCATGCCCAGCAACAATCCCACCTAGGTAGAGCGGATTAGCGTACCTAGGAAAAAAATAACCGCCCGCGCTGCCTACATAGGTTCCATACGCGGGGTAAAGAGTGAAGTAGGCTTCTCGTTCCAAGCTAGGATCGTTGCGGAACTGAACGTACGAGAGCACATCATTGGTAGCGACTCTCTCGTGCCAAAGGGGCACTCCAGGCAATAGGTACAGCGCAGCATAGTTGCCGGGATGCTTTCGATTCGAAAAGTCCTTGGCATGCGCCGCTTCATGAAACGCAATCGCAGGCACATCGCTGTAAAGGTGAATCGTCCCTGTATACGGATTGTAATGATCGCCGCCAAATAGTCTTCCGGGGATAACGGTTTCTCCCAACACGAAAACGGCACCAAATGTATAACGCCACGGCCATGCGACCGAGGTGTTGCGCGTCAGCCGACTCCAATCGTCCAAGGGCCGATATTGATTGAGGCGAACCTTGATCTCTGTCAGCGCGTTGGCTTCCAAATATTCAGCAAGGAGCGATTCGGTTTGCGTTGAAATACGATGGTTTTCTACTTTGCGATTCCAAAGCATCAATTTCGAAGGAATCCCCCAAACCCAACCGAAGCCGTCGATGATCGGCCTAGGAGTTCCTCGCTCCAGTTGCGGCTCGTCCTCTGCGGTCAAGCTCTGAGGAATGTTGTTACGCACCATGTCGATCGGTTTGGGTTCCAAAACCCGGCAACCCAATCCCATTGGAAAACACAGCAGCACACTGACGGCCCAGAAATGCATACCGGATTGCCATCGATGCTTTGCACGCCATTTGTCTGTCATCGTTTGCCTCGTGTTCGAATACACGGATCTATCAAATTTCGGCAGCCACGGCTAACCCAAACTTAGCAAATGCGATGGTCTATTTTGCCCAAAGGCACTCACCTTAGCGGAACGGCGCAAGCCGTCCGGTCGGAACCTGTAAAGAATCACAGCTATCTCAGCCACGACACCGGAGGTCTTGCGCCCTACCGCTACGAAAGGGAGTGGCATTGGTGCCCATCCGTTTGGGTTGCTATCATTTGGAGTCGGTAGCGTTGTGCATTGATAGCACCGCGACAGCGAATCAAGCAATCGAATGAAGGGAACGGCCTTGATGTTCACGATCCTGGTTACCGGCGGAGCTGGCTTTATTGGCAGTTGCTTCGTCCGTCAACATTTGGCCGCTCGCAGGGTTCGCATCGTGAACCTCGATTCGCTTACCTATGCGGGAAATTTGGATTCCATTCCAGCGGCCCATTCAGACCATTACCACTTTGTCCATGGAAGCATTGTCGACCGCGGATTGGTCGACGACCTTTTGGAAACCTTCCGGCCGCAGGCCATCGTTCACTTTGCCGCGGAGTCGCATGTGGACCGCTCCATTGACGGTCCGGCTGTCTTCGTAGAGACCAATGTTGTAGGGACATGCAATCTGCTCGATAGTGCCCTAACCTACTACCGTCGACTATCGGGCGGCAGCCAGTCGGCTTTTCGCTTTTTGCATGTTTCGACGGACGAGGTTTATGGCTCGTTGGGTGCAACCGGAAAATTTACGGAGGAGTCTCCCTATGCTCCCAACTCTCCTTATTCGGCGTCGAAGGCCTCGTCGGATCTATTTGTGCGAGCGTATCGAGCGACGTACGGTTTACCTATTTTGATAACCAACTGCTCCAATAACTATGGACCGTATCAGTTTCCTGAAAAGCTCATACCGCTCATGATCCTCAACGCGGTCGAAGGCAAGCCGTTACCGATCTACGGGGATGGCGAGAATGTGAGGGACTGGCTTTACGTCGAGGACCATTGCAACGCGATCGCAAGGGTTCTGGAACGAGGGCGGATCGGTGAGACATACAACATTGGTGGCGACAGCGAGCGGAGCAACATCGACGTCGTCCATGCAATATGCGATTTGGTGGATGAACAGTTAGGCCGGGAAATGGGCCAAGCCCGGCGCACGATCGAATTCGTGCAAGACCGGCCGGGTCATGATCGTCGCTATGCCATCGACGCCACCAAGATCAGAACGGAGTTGGGCTGGGTGCCCCGAGTGATCTTCGAAGAAGGCTTACGTGAGACAGTGCGATGGTATTTAAGAGAAAAAAACTGGGTACAAAGGGTACAGACTGGCGAGTACCGTCGCGGAGTCTCTTCGGGAATTAAATAAACTTGTCGATGAAGCGAGGGTCAAGCGGAATATCGCTCACTTCGATATCCGAAATCAAATCGGCAAACAGCGAAGATTGGGGGTCCATTAAATCGATCCCAATGCGCGCCCAAGCTGTCTTTAATTTCGGCGATTCCGATTGGCCTCGCATCCGGAGATCGGCCTCGAGGTCCAGTGCGTTGGCGATGCGCAACCACTCAGCATGAGGCTTTTCGAGCGTGATGGCATAGACCAGTGAGGCCAACGAAAAGCAGAGTTGGTCAAAGATTCCGCCTTCATCCCCCAGCAGAAAACTTTGGTCCATGAACGTTTTTTGATAGCGGGCGATGATCCATAGGACGCGACGCCCAAGCACTCGATTGCGATGAAGTGCTTTGCGTATCAGTCGCTCCTTTTCAGGGAAAAGATTGGGGATGCCAGCGAGCGAGCCAGTCCATGGATTGAGGGAACCCAGAATCGTGCGAGCAATGAACCAACCGAACTTGGCTTTTGGAACGAATCCAAACTTCCCATTCACCTCGGCCATACCGATCGGTTCGAGGTACTTGGCTCGAATACCGCGGGTCATTGCATTGGGCGCACCGATGTCCGCCAGCACCGGGTTGGGGCCTTCGTAGACGGTCGCGATCGTGAACTCGTGCATGTTCTCGCCGATGTAGTTCTCGATGAGTGGTCCGGCGTGGGCGAGCGCTGCTTCGCCGTGCTCTCGCACCGCATGACGGCGCTCGTCGAGATGAACGGATCGGCCACCTTGTATCTGGTAGACATGGATAGCCGTCTGCAAGAGCGCTTTGGTGGCGTAGACTTTGGCGATCATTCCAATCGTTTCGTCCCGGACTCCATTGGCCCCCAATCGAAAGCACACGTCGCCGAGAACCCGGCTTGCAAGGGCATGGCAGGTCGCCCGGCCCATCCAGGTTTGAATGCGAGGGGATTCGCCGATCGGCTTTCCAAACGTGCTGCGGAACGCTGTCCAACCCCCCGGCTTGTTCTTGCGAGTCAGTTCGCTGCCCGGTTCCGACTGACTGGGATCCAAGATAATCTGGGCGAGCAGCTTGAAGATCTTGGCGGCGCTATTCACGCAGATGCCACCGCGCCCTTTTGCAAGCGAACTAAAGGCTTGTGCGAGTCCTTTGCCTGGAGGTCCAAGCAGTTTGTCGACAGAAACTTCGTAGTTCGTCATTCGAAAACGTGCGTTCCACAGATAGTCGAAAGCGGTCAGTCGATTTCGAACCATGCGAAAATGCGGGGTGTCCGCTTTGGGTACTTCAAAGATGACCATGCCGGAATCTCGGCCTTTGGCGAGTCCCTCTCCTTCGATCTTTAATACCAGGATGCAGATGCCTCCGTAGATAACATTCGTGATCGGCCACTTGACGCCGGAGATCAGATAATTGTCCCCTGCTCGCCGCGCGGTGAGGGCTAACTTGCTCGGGTCTGCACCCACCCCAGGTTCGGTGAGCGCGAACGAACCCAACAATTCGCCGCGCGCCATACGAGGCAAGTAGTACGTCTTCTGGGCTTCTGTCCCAAAATCGAGGATGGGCGTGACGGGGCCTAGGAAATTATGCACTTCAAACATCACAGCCAGGTCGGGATGAATGAGGGTCAATGCTCGCAACAATGGCCCGAGATCTCCCAATTTAGCTCCGCTGCCCCCGTACTGTTTGGGAATAGCCAACCCAAAGAAACCGATTCCCGCCAGGCCTGCGATGGTTTCGTCCTGGAAGAGCATCTTAGAATGATCGAGCAGCGTACCAGCCTTCTTGCGCTTGAGCAAAAACTCGATGCTGGCAGCCATCGTATGAGCGACTTCGGACGATGGACTAAATCGACCCGCATCGAACTCCGAGGCCTTGGCGCTGCCGAACAAGGACGTGATCGTGGGCGCTTCTCCCGAGAACTGCTTCTCCGCAGCACGGTCCGCGTCATCGAGCGTCGCCAACGAAGCAACCTCGTCGGCCGACCTTCCCGCTTGTTTCAGGATCAGGGAAATGGCATCCGCGGAACCGGTCGCCCGGGTTTCCGCAGAACCGGTGTTTTCATTTGCTTTGGTGAGCATTGCTAAACCTACCAATCGGAGAGGGGAACGGCGGTCCTTGCCGCGTTTTTCATGGAGTTTCGGGAACCACAATGGAGAGTCTCGGGAACCGCAATGGACACGTCGCCCAGTTGCTGCGAGACTCGATTTGCTATGCTTAAGCGTAGCACGTTCCGACTCGGGAATTTGAAAAAGCGCAAAGGAAAAACACAAACACCTGTGACTTCTTGACGACCTCTTCCGAGACGGCTAGGGTAGGATCTTTCTCTCACGCAATATCTCCAGCAGTTTCTCGCAGCGGCCAATCCTTTATGCTTCGCACACCTTTTCTTTTGGCGTACCTTTTGGCATCTCTTGCGGCCCTGGGACAGCCAGTCGCCACCGCGCAAGATCCCGATACACTCTATAAAAAGACGGCTGAAGTCGAGGGAGTTACCGAATACACCCTTCCCAACCATTGTAAGGTTCTACTTGTTCCGGACGAGTCCTCGAACAGCATAACGGTCAATATGACGGTTCTCGTCGGTTCGCGCCATGAGGGCTACGGCGAAGCGGGCATGGCTCATTTGCTCGAGCATATGCTGTTCAAAGGGACCCCGAGCCATGGCGATATCGACAAAGAACTCAAGGAACGCGGCGTCCTGGATATGAATGGAACGACCGACTACGACCGCACCAACTACTACGAAACTTTGCCCGCATCGGATGAAAACCTCGATTGGACCATCGCCATGGAAGCGGACCGATTGACCAATTGCTTCATCCGTGGGGAAGACCTTTTTTCCGAGATGACCGTCGTTCGCAACGAATTCGAATCCGGCGAGGACTCCCCCAACGCCATCCTGATGCAACGCATCCTAGCCAACGCTTACGAGTGGCACAACTATGGAAAGAGCGTCATCGGCAATCGTGCAGATATCGAACGTGTACCCGTCAATCGTCTTCGCGCTTTCTACAAAAAATACTATCGCGTCGACAATGTCGTGTTGATTGTCGCTGGCAAATTCGACCCCAAAAAAGCGCTGGCCTCCGCCGTCAAACACTTCGGGTCCCTTGAAAAAGGAAGCACCCCGCTAGAAGCAACCTACACCATTGAGCCCACCCAAGACGGCGAACGAATCGTCTACCTCAATCGTACCGGCGATATCGGATTGATTGGAATGGCCTATCACGTACCTGCCATGGCTCATCCCGATTCCGCAGCCCTATCGGTCCTTTCGCATATCCTCGGGACCGAGCCCAGCGGTCGGCTGTACCAGAGTCTCGTGAAGACCCGACTCGCGTCCGCCGTCACCTCCATGCATCAAGCGGGCTACGATCCTGGAATGTTTGGTTGCTTGATTCAAATCAACCGCGATGTTCCCGTGGACACGGTCAAAGACGCACTCCACAAAATCCTGCAAAGCATCGTCAAAGACGGAGTCACAGAGGAAGAGGTCAATCGGGCAACCCGAGAATTGAGCAACGCAAAAGAAACGTCGCAAACCAATACCGCAAGCCTCGCTTACGAACTTAGCAACTGGGTCGCCTATGGGGATTGGAGATTGTTCTATCTGGATCGCGATCGGATCGAAAAAGTAACTGCCGAGGATGTCAAACGCGTTGCCGAACTCTATCTCAAGGATAGCAACCGAACCACTGGGATCTTTGTTCCAACTCCGGAACCGGATCGGTCTCCGATTGCGCAAAGGCCCAATGTCGACACGATGGTATCGGGCTATACCGGCCGCGAATCGGTTTCCCAAGGCGAAGCATTCGAGCCTACCCCGGAAAACATCAAGGCGAGAACGTATCGCGGCAAATTGGAATCGGTTTTGAAATATGCGCTACTTCCCAAACAAGTACGAGGGGATCGGTTCTTCTTGAAGCTGACGCTCCGATTTGGGAGCGAAGCAACACTCGCAAACCCTAAGAACTTGCAAGCCAGCAAACTGCTCGGCCAAGCCTGGATGCTGGGGACGGAAAAATACTCCGAAGCGGCACTCAAAGACAAACTGGACGAACTGAAAGCGGAATGCACTGCGTCTAGCGAAACCGGAGCGGTCACTTTCCAGTTGAACGGACGCAAAAAGAACTTTGCCGAAACCCTCGAACTGCTGAACGAAATCGTCCGCCATCCCACTTTTCCCAGCGATGAGTTTGGATTGTTGGTGACCCAGAAAAAAGCCGAAATCGAAGCGGCTCGAACCGATCCCAATTACCTCGCGCAAATCGCATTGACCCGCAAGCTCGCGCCGGTTGCCGCAACGAGCATCCACTATGTTCCAACCACCGAAGAATCCCTTGCAAGGCTGGAGTCGGTGCAAGTCAGCGATGTTCGCGAACTATACAAACGCTTTCTGTCCGGGGCCCATGGGGAGCTCACCGTCGTGGGCGCCTTCGAGAAAGAACCTGCGTTAAAACAATTCAATGCCATGCTCGGCAACTGGAAGTCGAACGAGTCCTACACTCGCATTGGAAAGCCCTATTGGAAGGTCGAACCCGAAACGCTTTCGATCGAGACACCGGACAAAGAAAACGCAATCCTGTTGGCTGCCACCAATCTCGAGATTCGCTCCGATGATCCGGACTGGGAGGCCCTCACGATTGCCAACGACATTCTCGGCGGTGGCTCGTTGTCGAGTCGACTCGGCGAACGGGTTCGTGAACAAGAAGGGCTTTCCTATGGCGTCGGCAGCCAATTTATGGCCAAAGCGCTCGATCGTTCGGCCGTCTTTATGACCTATGCCATCACCAATCCCATCAACCGCGATAAATTGGTTAAGACGATCAGCGAGGTTTTTGAGGACTTTATGAAAGAGGGTGTGAAGCAAGAGGAAATCGACTCAGCCCGGACAAGCTATTTGAAGCAACTCGAAGAAACCCTGAGCAACGACTCCCAGCTCATGGCGACGCTGCATCAATTCTTGGAAGCGGATCGGGACGAGACGTTTCTCGCCCGCCGTCAACGAAACGTCAAGGCGCTGACGAAGGAGTCCATCGACGCCGTCATCAAAAAACTCCTCAATGAAAAGAAGCTCATCATCGTCACCGCGGGAGATTTCCAAAAAGGGAAAGAGCCCGCGAAATAATCGAACGGTTTCAATGAGACGACATGGTCGACGTTCTCAAGGCAGGCTCGCTCTGAAACTGCGAGGTGCTGCATCGATCGCCAGGGGCCGCTACTTCAGCACAAACAGCAAATCACCCGTTTCGACTTGGCTGCCCGACTGGACCAGCAACTGCGCGATCTCACCGTCCCGTTCGGCATTGATGACCGTCTCCATCTTCATCGCCTCCAGCGATAGCAGCTTTTGCCCCTTGGTCACCCGGACTCCTTGAGTGACCGCCACGCCGATGACCATCCCCGGCATGCCGGCCGCGACGTGGGTGGGATCCGCAGGGTCCGCTTTCACTCGGGTTGCTGCCTTGGATTCGATCGACTTGTCGACCACTTCGACTTCGCGCGGTTGGCCGTTGAGTTCGAAAAATACCGTGCGGGTTCCGTTGGGACGGGCTTCGCCGATCGCCAGAAACTTGATGATCAATCGCTTGCCAGCCTCGATGTCGACCGAGAATTCTTCCCCGATCGATGGTCCAAAGAAAAAGGCGGACGTTGGGATCAGCGAAACATCGCCATAGTTCTTGACATGCGCGACATACTCATCAAACACCTTGGGGTACAAGGCGCTGGTGACAATCTCTCGCATGGTGGCGTCGCGGCCAAGCTTTGGTTTCAATTGCAGCCCGATCGCCTGAAAGTCGGCCGGTGGCAGGGACTCGCCGGGTCGCTCGGTGACTTCCGGATTGTTTTTCAAGATCGACTTCTTGGCTTGTTCGGGGAACCCGCCGGGCGGTTGACCCATCATGCCGCCGACCAAATCGAGGACGGAGCCCGGATAAGCGATCTCGCGAGTGCCCGAAACAACGTCGGCAGCCGTGAGTGAATTGGCAACCATGAACAATGCCAAATCGCCAACGGCTTTGCTGGTGGGTGTCACTTTGACGATATCGCCGAGCAACTGGTTGGCATCGGCATAGCACTTGCACACCTCCGACCATTGTTCCGCCAAACCGAGCGCTTTGGCCTGTTGATACAGATTGGTGTATTGTCCACCCGGCATTTCGTGTTGGTAAAGGTCACCGCCAGCGACCAACGATTCGCTTTCGAACGGTGCGTAAAATTGGCGGGCCGCCTTCCAATATTCCGAAAGCTCGGTCAACGCATCGGTATCGAGTTGGCTATTGCGAGGCGAGAAGCGAAGCGATTCGACCAGCGTGTTCAGATTCACCTGCGAGGTGCCACCGGACATGGATGCAAACGCACCGTCGGCAATCTCCAGTCCTTCGTCCGCCGCATTGAGGATCGATGCCGCTTGGATACCGGCGGTGTCGTGCGTGTGGAAGTGGATCGGGATTCCGATTTCTTGCTTGAGGGTGGCGACTAGTTTTTTTGCGGCTGCTGGTTTGCATAGGCCAGCCATATCTTTGATCGCGAGAATGTGCGCACCCATGCGTTCCAGTTCCTTGGCCAAGTCGACATAGTACTTCAGCGAGTACTTCTGCCGATTGGGATTGAGGATATCGCCCGTGTAGCAGATGGCCGCTTCGCAGATCATGCCCGATTCGACTACGGCATCCATTGCCACCCGCATGTTTTCGGTCCAATTGAGGGCATCGAACACGCGAAAGATATCGATTCCGGCGTCGGCGGCTTCTTTGACAAACGCGCGGACGACATTGTCTGGGTAGTTGGTATACCCGACTGCATTGGAAGCTCGCAGCAGCATCTGAAAGAGCATGTTCGGAATCTTGGATCGCAGGTCCGCTAACCGTTGCCATGGGCTCTCCTTTAAGAACCGCATGGTGGTATCAAAGGTGGCCCCTCCCCACATTTCCAAACTGAAAAACTGGGGCGTGAGCCTTGCATAGGCGTCTGCAATTTTCATCATGTCAAAGGTCCGCACCCGTGTTGCGAGCAACGACTGGTGTGCGTCTCGCATCGTCGTATCGGTCAGCAACAGTTCCTTGGTACCGCGAATGGAATCGCAGAACTTCTTTGCGCCCAACTTCAGGAACTGATTGCGATAGCTTTCCGGCATCGGCTTGGTGATATCGATTTTTGGCAGCATGGCTGGTTCGCGGGGAATGCTCTGGTTTGCAGCCCCCACCATTTTGTTTCCGTTGACCAACGTCTCGGCGATGAAGCTGAGCAGGCGAGTGGCGCGGTCGCGCCGACGCTGCATCGAGAATAGCTCTGGCGTCTTATCGATCATCCGCGTCGTTGCGTCGCCAGCCAGAAAAGTCTTGTGATTGATCAGTGAGATCAGGAATGGGATGTTCGTTTTCACGCCGCGGATTCGGAACTCTTGGAGGCACCGTTCCATGCGTCCTGCAGCTTCACCGAGATTGCGACCTCGGGCCGTTACCTTGACCAAGAGGGAATCGTAGAATGGATTCACGACCGCCCCGCTGAATGCGCTCCCGGCATCCAATCGAATCCCCATCCCACCCGCGCTTCGGTAGGCTGTGATCCGTCCGTAGTCGGGTCGAAACTGGTTGGTTGGGTCCTCGGTTGTGACCCTGCATTGGATCGCTGAGCCAACAACTTGAACATCCTTCTGCAGTGGCAATCCGAGGGAATCGTCCCCCAGTTTTTCTCCGCACGAGACCAAGATCTGCGCGCGCACCAAGTCGATGCCTGTGACTTCTTCGGTCACGGTATGTTCTACCTGGATGCGAGGATTGACTTCGATGAAGTAGAACTTGTCGGTTTCGGTATCGAGCAAAAACTCGACGGTCCCGGCGCAGTAATAACCCACCTCTTTTGCGATCGCGAGAGCGGCTTGATGAAGTTCGGAAGCGGTTTTTTTGCTCAGGTTCGGTGCAGGTGCTAGTTCGACGACCTTTTGGTGCCTGCGTTGCACCGAACAGTCCCGTTCATGCAGGTGGATGATGTTGCCATGTTTGTCCCCCAGAATTTGCACTTCGATGTGCCGGGCTTTTCCAACCAGCTTTTCGAGAAAGACTTCATCACTTCCGAATGCGTTCTTGGACTCGCGTTGCGCTTGTTCTAAGTTGGGTGCGAGTTCGCTTTCGGATTCGACCACGCGCATGCCGCGGCCACCGCCCCCCTTGGAGGCTTTGAGCATGATGGGGTAGCCCATGCTGGTCGCCGTAGCAATCGCTTCATCGAGCGAGGCGACGGCATGCGTGGAACCTTCGAGCACCGGCACGCCGACTTTTTTGGCAATCGATCGAGCGGCTACTTTGTCGCCGAGCAGTTCCAACGCTTGAACACTCGGTCCGACAAAAGTGATGTCGGCGGCGGCCAGGGCCTTGGCAAACTCAGCGTTTTCAGAGAGGAAGCCATAGCCTGGATGCACCGCATCGATTCCGTTTTCAAGGCATAGCCGTACAATACCCTCGATGTCCAAATAAGAGCGGATCGGCTCGCCCGCCTTGCCGATTTGGTACGCTTCGTCCGCCTTGAATCGGTGGAGTGCAAATCTGTCTTCGTGTGAGTAAAGGGCAACTGTTCGGATCTTGAGTTCGTGTGCGCTGCGAAAGATACGAGTGGCAATCTCGCTGCGATTGGCTGCGAGCAGTTTGCGAATGGAAGACATACTTGGATGGGATGAAGGGTTGGAACGGGTGATGGACAAATCGGAATACGACTACGGTTTGGGTGCGGTCGGTTTAGCAAAATCGCCAGCCGTTGCGATGACGAATCGATCGGGAGAAATGTACTCGCTGATCGCTTCGTTGACATCTTCGACCGTCAGTTTGGCGACGTTGGACTCTAGCTTTTCGTAATACTCCATACTGCGTCCGGCAAAAAGATTGC
>JANODW010000286.1:0-3043 GCA_031412875.1 Pirellula sp.
AAGGTTGGATTCCATGCTTAGCAAATCGGATTCAATATTAGAGAGCGAGGCTTTGCTCTCCTCAATAAACTCCGGAATCAATTCGTCATCCATGGATTCGGTCCAACCGGCAATAGCAAAGGTAATAGCGTTGCAATCGAAGTATCTTCTATATAAACTTTTTTCGACTCACTAAAGTAATTGATAATTCTTGCGCAAACGGCAAACTCAATTTGGTTTGCACAGCATTGCATTGCTTTTCTATAATCCAACTAGCCTTTGCGTTAATCGCAGCCCCCCCGGATCACCTCTTCCCCTCCCACCGCCAGGATATTGCATACCTACTGCGACTTGACTTAACTTGCAAACCCGTGCAAAACGCCCTCTTGCCGATGGCACACGCCTTGACTCGGTGGGACAGTCCAAGTGTGCGAAAAACGCGGAACTCGACCAAGGTCTAACTTATCCTGAATAGACATAACCTATGCATCCAACCCTGACTGCAACCGAGCTGGATTCGTCGCCGTGTGTTTTAGCCCTTGCGGATGATCAGCTATTGCATCGGCTATCGCTGATTGCTGAAAAGACCATGAATGCCGCCATCGTGACGGACACTGTCGGCAGGATTGTTTGGGTCAATGCGGGATTCACCCGCGTCACAGGCTACCAAGCCGACGAAGTCCTCGGCAAAATACCCGGCCACTTCCTCCAATGTCCGGAAACCTGCGCTGAAACGGTTTCACAAATGCGCGATGCCGTCCGCGGTGTCTATAGCTTTCAAGGCAAAATTCTAAACCAGACAAAAGACGGTAGGCGTTACTGGTTGGAACTCGATATCCAACCGATCTACGATGCGCGAGGTACTCACAACGGTTTTGTTTCAATTGAGCACGATATTTCCGAACAGATCCGGATGAACCAAGCGTTGGAGGAATCGAGCCAATTCCTGCACGCGGCTTTGGATGCAATGCCCGCCAAAGTCACCATCCTGAACGAAAAGGGAACGATTCTATTCGTCAACAAAACAATGAAGTCCTTCTCGGAGCAAAAGAATCTGGCCGACTCCGAGATCGGCATCGGAGCCAATTTCCTCCTCGCAATCCGTAATACACTTCGGTTGTCTCTTTCCGATGCGGAGACGATCTCCACAGGAATCCAACTTATCCTGAACCGGCAAAGCGATTTGTTCCAACATGACTACCGGATCGAAATGGGTCAGGATGTCAATTGGTTTCAAATATCCGTATCGCGATTCGATTCCCGTGGACCAACGCGATTGGCTGTCTCAATTCAGAATATCACAGCCTCAAAACAAGCCCAAGAAAAACTAGAATCGCTTAATCAACAGCTCAAAGACGATGTTTGGGTACTCGACAATGCAAGGGATCAGCTTCGAAAAACCACCGACTATCTGGATATCTACCGCAAGATTGTCGATCATCACGCCATCGTCGCGGAAACTGATACCGCCGGTACGATCGTCTCTGTCAACAATGCGTTTTGTAAAATCAGTGGGTACTCCGAGCAAGAATTGTTAGGGCAAAATCACCGATTATTAAACTCCGGTTTACATCCCATATCCTTTTGGCGAGATATGTTTAAAACGATCGCAAAAGAAGGTTTCTGGCATGGCGAAATTTGCAATCGAAACAAAGCCGGAAGACTATATTGGGTCGATAGCACGATCGCTTCGCTCCGAGATGAGAACGGAAAAATTCGAGGTTACTTTGCCATTCGAGCAGACATCACTTCGCTAAAGGAAGCGCAAGCGCAAGCGGAAGCGGCTAGCCGAAGCAAAAGCGAATTCCTAGCGAATATGAGCCATGAAATCCGCACGCCAATGACCGCCATTCTAGGCTACGCAGACCTGCTGGCCGAAAGCTGCGCTAATGGCTTATCGACGGAAACCTCGGTCGAGTTTATCGATACGATCAAGCGCAATGGAGAACACCTTCTTTCCATCATCAACGACGTTTTGGACATCTCCAAAATCGAAGCGGATAAGATGACCGCGGAAAAAATCATTTGCTCTCCCAAGCGGATCGTCAACGATGTCTTGGAATTGATGCGGGTCAAGTCCACCGCAAAAGGACTCACGATGGAAACTCGCTTCGAGGATGTGCCCGAGACAATTATTACCGACCCGACACGCCTGCGCCAGATCTTGGTAAACCTAGTCGGAAATGCTATTAAATTTACGGAAATAGGCGGCGTCACGATCTCGGTGCACGCGGTGCCAGGCCAGGATGAACATATCCAATTCGATGTGATTGATTCCGGTATCGGACTCGACGAAGCGCAATGCTCCAAACTGTTCCAAGCGTTTGAGCAAGCGGACACGTCGATGACTCGCAAATTCGGCGGGACGGGGCTCGGGCTGCGTATCAGCAAACGGCTCGCACAGATTCTCGGCGGAGATATCACCGTTCAAGGCAAACCTGGCATGGGCTGCGTGTTTTCAACCACCATCGCGACTGGCTGCACCACTGGAATCGACTGCGTTTGCCTCCTTCCCAACTCCGCTACCGACACCGCCCAAGAGGGAAAGACTGGGGGGATGGGTTCCTTGGAGAATGCCCGACCGGCAATTCCGTCCCTGACCGGATTGCGCATCTTGCTTGCCGAAGACGGTCCCGACAATCAACGCCTAATTTCATTCCACCTCCGCAAGGCAGGAGCCATCGTCGAAGTGGTCGAAAATGGCCGATTGGCAGTCGAAAAACTCTCGGAAGACCATGCGGTCGAGGGCCCCCTAAGCAGCCCTCCCCCCGTCGATCTCGTCCTGATGGATATGCAAATGCCCGAAATGGACGGATACCAAGCCACTGCAATGCTTCGAAGCAAAGGCAGCAATTTGCCTATCTTGGCCCTGACCGCCCATGCAATGGATATCGATCTGGAGAAATGCCTGAAAGCAGGATGCAATATCCGGTTGACCAAACCGATCGATAAACGCACCCTCGTCGAAGCTTGTGCGCACTGGGGATTCCGCAAAACACAATAGCCAGTACGCGAACAAAATAGATCCCGCATCTTTATAGCACGCCGTAGTTTGGGACCATCG
>JANODW010000287.1:0-2498 GCA_031412875.1 Pirellula sp.
GCCCATCGGCGGCATTGTTCACACCTATCAAAAATACAATCCGACCGAGTTCCCTAGCCCGACGGCGGATGCACCGGACATGGTATCGGGTGCTTTTGAGCATGCGCTGGCTTATGGAAAGTATCGGGAACTTACCGAGGAGGAGTTGGCTCGCGCGATCAAAATCGATCCTAGTCAAATCGGTGGGCTGGGGCCGAGTATCGATATGTTGATGGGGATGCTCGAGGATCGCAAACGCAAGATTCTTGAAACGTACGAAACACAAGGCTTGGACAAGAAGGCCACGGACCGCTTTGAAAAACTTGCAAAACGGGCCAATCCACCAGCCAAGCTCAAAGGGGACTTCAACAAGGCGGTGCATTCCAAACAAATCTATTTGCTCGAACAAGTTTGGTACCGTTCGGATCGCGAGTCGCCCGACTTTGCAGCCCAAGTGCTCAACGTCATGGAATCGCTCGGAGACAAATACGAGATCGACGATTTGATCAGCAAGTACGAATTCACTGGCCATGAGAAAATGGATATTCCCAAGGCGCTGGAGATCAAGAAAGAGCTGGAGAAAATCGACGAGTTGCTGGAACAGCTCAAAGAAGCGGCGAAAACCGCTCAAATCGGATTGATCGACATGGAAGCGCTCGCTGAATTTGCTCCCCCTGCGGACTTGAACCAACTGGAAGAGCTTCGCGAGCAGATCAATAATTATGTCCGCGAAATGGCCGAGCGGCAGGGCTTGGATCGCGATGAAAAAGGAGCATTTCATTTAACGCCCAAGGCGCATAAAACATTTCAAAGCCGTTTGCTCGCTCGCATTTTTTCCAATCTCCAGGCTTCGCGGTCCGGCAGGCACGAAGGCCGCATCGGGGGTGACGGCAGCGTCGAACTCCCGTCCACAAAACAGTATGAGTTTGGCGACTCCATCGCCAATTTGGATACCACCCAGTCGGTCATCAACGCAATGCTGAGACGCCCGGACGAACGACCCGTGCGATTGCTTTCGGACGACTTGGAAATCCACAAAACCAAGAACAGCCCGAAATGCGCCACTGTGGATGTGATGGACATGAGTGGTTCGATGCGCTACGACGGCCAGTATATGAACGTGAAACGCATGGGGCTCGCTCTGCAAGGATTAATTACCAGCGAGTACCCAGGTGACTTCCTGCGCTTCATCGAAATGTACACGTTTGCAAAGTTGCGACGCCCTGGCGAGATTATCGACCTCATGCCCAAACCGGTAACGATCCATAATCCGGTCGTTCGATTGAAAGCCGACATGAGCGCCGAAAACATCAGCGAGCACGACGTTCCACCGCATTTTACGAACATCCAACACGGGTTGCGGTTGGCCAGACAAAACCTTGCGACCGCCGACTCGGTCAACAAACAGATCGTACTGATTACCGATGGATTGCCCACCGCGCATTTCGAAGGGGAGATGCTCTATTTGATGTACCCACCCGACCCTCGCACGGAAAAAGAAACCATGCGAGAAGCGATGATGTGCGCCAAAGAAGGGATCGTTATCAATATGTTTCTGGTCCCCAGTTGGTCGCAATCCGAAGAGGATATCCGATTCGCGTATCGCATGGCGGAACAGACCAAAGGGCGAGTTTTCTTTACCGCTGGCAACGATTTGGATCGATTCGTTCTCTGGGACTACGTCGATCGCAAACGAGAAATTCTCTAATCCCAGAGCGTATCGGCACAACCGAAACTACCGATAGACCGCGTTGCCTTGAGGCTGGTACGGGACGAAAGCATTGGCCCCTGTACCTTGCGTTTGATTGGGATAGTTGGTCGTCGAAGTGCGACCGCTCAAATAGCGGTCGGGCCCGTAGTTGACGGCACCATTATTGACGGCACCGTTATTGACGGCACCGTTATTGAGTGGGCCGTAATTCCCTTGGCTATTATTTGTTGATCCATAGCCAGTTGATCCATAGCCAGTCGATCCATAGCCAGTCGAACTCAGATTCGACGTGCTGCTCGCATTTCCGAAGAGCGGTGACTGAGAGGGCTTGGTGACCAATGAGTAGTACGGGTTCGTGCCGGTGCCAGAGAACAGTTTTGAGGTCAAAGCGTTCGCGGAGTTGTTGCTTACCGCTGAATAAGGCCACTGGCTTGGGTGGCTGTCCCGGCCGGCCGCAGGGTACTGAGGTTGCTGGTATCCGGATTGAGCTTGAAGCGAATGGTTCTGCGGAGGCGAAAGCCAGTTCTGTTGGCTAGGGTTGGTCACCGAGGTCTGATAAGGGGCGGAATTGTAAGGCGAGGAATTGTAAGGCGAGGAATTGTAAAGGGCTGTGTTGTATCCCGCCGTATTGTTGTAGGGAGTGTTGTATCCCGCCGTATTGGTATAGGCCGTGTTAGGATAGGCCGTGTTGGGATACGACAAACTATACGGGTCGTAGCCATTCGTTCTTGGTAGGGCACTAGGGTACAGCGAAGCGATCGAATTGGCGGACCAGTTTTGATACGGGGGCCAGTTTTGATACGGGGGC
>JANODW010000288.1:0-1704 GCA_031412875.1 Pirellula sp.
CTTTCATACCACCGCAATTCAAGACGTTGCCGATCGATCGCGACAAGCGGATCAACTTGCGCCCGAAATGCGAGCCAAGGTCAAGGATAGTTTGTACATCGATTGGCTACAGAAAGTGGAACTCAAAGCGACGCCCACCAACGCAATTGAGCAGGAGCATTCGGAGTTCCTTTCCGCGATGCGAACAGGGTCGCCCGTAACCGTCACGGGGCAAAATGGACAAGCGGCGCTGGAGGTTGCGTACCAAATCCTCGACCAGATCGCTCTCAATGATCCGAAGCGATCGATCATCCCGGCTGCAGCCCGGTTTGGCCACACGCGGGCCGCCTAGCTTTGCAAAACCCGAGATAAGGTTTCCGAATGCCAAGCCATTTGCGATGGCCAAGGCTTGGACAATCGGTAAAAATATTGGCCGCTTTACCTCGTCCTCACCCACTACTTCAAGATTTTCACAGGTAATTTATGAGTTTGATCGAAAACATCCGCGGCCGACAGATTTTTGACTCGCGTGGGAATCCCACCGTTGAAGTGGACGTGACGCTCGTCGACGGTTCGATGGGGCGTGCGGCGGTACCGAGCGGCGCTAGCACTGGAGCTCACGAAGCTTGGGAACTTCGTGACGGCGACAAGTCCATGTACATGGGCAAGGGTGTTCTTCAAGCAGTCGATAACATCAACTCCAAAATTGCCGATAGCATGATCGGTGCGGACGCGTTGGACCAGCGCGGTATCGACCAAATGCTTTGCGATATCGATGGCACCCCGAACAAGAAGAAACTGGGTGCAAACGCGATCTTGGGTATTTCGTTGGCTACCGCCAAGGCAGCCGCGGTTTTTACTAATCAACCCTTATACCGATACCTGGGCGGAGCGGGCGCTCATATTTTGCCCGCGCCCATGATGAATATCGTCAATGGTGGCCAACACGCTGATAATTCCGTCGACGTGCAAGAGTTTATGGTGATGCCGCTCGGTTTCGAAACGTTTACCGATGCGCTGCGCGCCGGAACCGAGATCTTTCATAATCTCAAAAAGGTCTTGAGCGAAAAGAAACTGAACACCGCGGTGGGGGACGAAGGCGGCTTTGCGCCCGACCTTGGGAGCAATCGCGAAGCCCTCGACTTGATCATGGATGCAATCAAACGGGCCGGATACGAAGCGGGCAAGCAAATTTTTATCGCATTGGACGTCGCTGCAACCGAGTTCTACGACAAGAAAACGGAAAAGTATACGATCGACGGCAAGCAACTTTCAGGCGACCAAATGGTCGACTTCTTAGCGGATTGGGTAGACAACTATCCCATTTGCTCGATCGAAGACGGATGTTCAGAAGACGATTGGGCTTCTTGGAAAAAGCTAACCGAAAAAGTGGGCAATAAAGTACAGCTAGTTGGCGATGATTTGTTCGTAACCAATACAGACAGGTTGCAGCGAGGAATCGACCAAGGGATCGCCAATAGTATCTTGATCAAGGTCAATCAGATTGGAACGCTGACCGAGACCATTGATGCCATCCAATTGGCACATCGCAATGGGTACACGAGCATTTCAAGCCACCGCAGTGGGGAAACCGAAGATTCCTTCATCGCGGACCTCGCGGTTGCATTGTCCTGCGGCCAAATCAAAACGGGATCCGCTTCCCGATCCGATCTGATGGCGAAATACAACCAGTTGCTCCGGATCGAGGAGGAACTGGGTGGTGGT
>JANODW010000289.1:0-9185 GCA_031412875.1 Pirellula sp.
GCCAGCCGTAGTTTGGGACCATTGTCCCGAACGAACAAACGGACGGGACAATGGTCCCATTCTACGGTAGTAATGATCCTGCCGTTCGCCTAAAAAAAGTGGACAAGCCGTTTGCATGATGAACAAAATAAGCCCAACAAGCGGATCTAAGAGGTGCAAAGTGTTCGGAGCGCAGGATTGGTTACCTTGGGCGATTCTGTCTGCCGTCTTCGCTGCGATGACCGCTATTTTTGCGAAGATTGGATTGAAAGAGATCGACTCGGACTACGCGACACTCTTTCGAACGGTTGTTATCGTGTTGGTCTTGGCCGCCTTTGTCCTGGTAGCGAAAAAGTGGAGCAATCCTTTTGCTTTGTCCACTCAGACCACCGTGTTCCTTGTCCTATCGGGATTGGCCACGGGGGCTTCGTGGGTTTGCTATTTCCGCGCGCTCAAGATCGGGGAGGCGTCCAAGGTCGCGCCGGTCGACAAGTTGAGTCTGGTGTTGGTAGCACTCTTTGCAACGTTGTTTCTGGGGGAGCGGCCGAATTTACGCGAGTGGTTTGGAATCGCGTTGGTAGCCATCGGCGTTTTGGTTTTGGGATTCAAACGCTAACCGGAATCCCGCCAAGCTTACTTGTCGGGTGTCGCTGGAAAACCGGGCCTGGCTGCCGTCTTGATGGCTTCCCAAGGCTTGGGGTAGTAATAGTGCGGTACCGACGGTCCTGCGTGATTGGCGTAGTTGCCGTTGCAGTAATTGGTCTTCCAAGCCATCGCTTCTTGGCTAGAAGGCTCGATTTTGTAGGCCATGTATCCGCTCAAGAATCGAGGACGATTGTAGACGGCGCGGTATTCTGGGATCGCGTTCCAGAGGTGGTGCGAAAAGATATCCTGCCGTTGAAGAGCCGGATCCAAATACGTTCCCGATAGCCAGTCGCCAGCGAAACTCACTTGGCTCCCCACACTCATTCCCAGACACAGAATCGCAATCTCGGCGCTTTTGCGGATTTCCATTTTTCACACTCCGTTCGGACCAAAACCAACCTAACTTGCGATGTTCATCGAACCAGGGGGCATGTCGATTTCAATAGAGCCGATCGCTATTCCCAAAAGAAAAATGCAAGCATTTGCGGGATGCCACCGATAGAGGCTGTGCAGGTAAGCTGAACAAGGAGGGTTGTGTCGGTCATCTTGGCGAGGATGGTTCTTACCAAAAAAACATTCTATGGCATTGGTTTGCCGTTCTTTCTAAACTGGAAAAATGTCGCATTTCCATCCAGGTCCACCCTTTGAAAAGATTGTCGAAGTCCGCACGGCTGCGGTCCGATCCAGCAAACATTGGATACGGAATTTTTTCCCAAACCTGCGCGATGCGGCCATTCGATGGAGCGAGGACGATGCAAGCTCGCTTGCTGCATCGGTTGCATACTATTTGGCGCTTTCCCTGTTCCCGATGATGCTCTTGCTCACCTCCGGATTTGGGATCTTTCTTCAATTTTCCAAGACGGGAAAGAAAGCGGAGGAGCAGATTCTCAGCATGGTGGAAACGCATGCTTCTCCGATCATCAAGAAGCAGATCGAGCAAGTTCTCACGCAATTGCAAAATCAATCCGTGGTGAGCGGTCCGTTTGGTTTCTTGGCGGCAACGTTGGCCGCGATTGGCATCTTTGCGCAGATCGATCGGGGCTTTGACCGCATTTTTCGTATCCCTGTCGAAAGAAGCGTGGATGTCCGGCGCACGATTTACCGTGTCATGAAGAGCCGTTTTTTGGCATTCCTCATGTTGGCTAGTCTGGGAGGATGTATTCTCGTCATGTTTGCGACCGGAATTGTGTTAGCGCAGGTGCGATCGGTGACGACGTCTACCGTTCCGAGCATGAACTATTGGTTTGGATTCATTGAACTGGGAACCACCGTCATTGGAAATGGACTGTTGTTTTCATTAGTCTATCGATGGTTGCCGAAACGGTTTGTGTGTTGGCGAGATGCGATTCGCGGTGGATTGCTGGCTGCAACGATTTGGGAGTTGGGTCGCGTTGTCCTGGGTGCCTTTTTGATAGGCATGCGTTACTCCTCTGCCTATGGAGCAGTGGGCTCATTCATTGCGATTTTACTGTGGTGCTACTACGGTATATCCATCCTTTTCTTTGGAGCGGAATACGTGCAAGTGCTCCAGCTTCGCAGGCAAGGTGACCCCACGACGGCGTCGAAGGCGTTGGAGAACATCGCGACGGTCGCAGCGGTATCCCCAGAGATGGGACTCGAAGCCAAAATGTCGCAAACAGACATGGGGACCGATTCGAGGCAATTGTTTACTTTGCCAGCCGATGCTGTGAAACAGCGTCCGAGGCGAATCTCCGAGCGTTCCAATGCGGATCTGATGGGCTGACGTGCAAGGCATGTCTATCCCAACCCGAAGCGTAAGCGAGGGACGATCAGGCCATCTCGCTGGCGAGCAAGACGCATTGCTGGACAGCTAGGTCATGCTCTGGCGTAACCATCGCAGCGCTTTCGCCACGGATCGCGGAGGCCAAAGCGAGGAGTTCGCCATCGTAACGGCCCGTCATCTTTGGGAGCTGTACGATTTGGGTTCCCTTTTGAAAGGGACCTTGAGCTCGATCGAGGGTGAGGGTTAGTTGAGGCGGCTCCAAGGGGTAAATTTCGATCGTGCCTTGGGAACCGCATACGACAAATTGTCGGCGACGGTTGCCATCCACCTCTACCATACTGCTGCGGATGGTTGCAGTAGCGTTTGGATACTGGAATAGGGCCAAGCAATTGTCATAGAGCGAATCGAGTTGGGGGAACGTTTGTCGATTGGACGCGACGATGTTGTCGGGCATGCCAAGCATTTTGACAACGACATCGATCAGATGGCATCCCAGTTCGAACATAGAGCCGCCGCGAAATCGGGCATAGCCTGCCCGTTCGTTGGGTGCGACTTTTTTGCTCATCACTCCGTGGACTTCGAAGACCTCTCCCAACCAACCTTGCTTAACCGCTTCGAACAAGAATTGAAATGCGGGGTTGCTGCGAAACATGTAGCCCATCTGGAGAAAGCGATTCTGATCGGCGGCCATTTTGGTGATTCGACGCAATGCGGGCAGGGAAGTACCTGCAGGTTTGTCCAAGTGGATATGCATTCCCCTTTCCAGACACACTTCGGCCGTGCTGAGCAGTTGATCGATATCGGTTTCGACGAGGACCAGTTGCAGGCCGGGTTGGCTCAGCAGTTCGTCCTTGGACATCCAGACGCAATCCGAGAACGGCTTGGACGCTTTCGCTTTGGCGCGATGGGTTGGATCGTCCTCCACGATTCCGACCCATTCGAAGTGTTCATTCAACTTTCTTATCGCTTCGCATTTCCCACTTGCATGCCCATGTTGGGTCCCAATTTGTCCGACGCGAATCCGTTTGCGCTGCGGGCCATTGTCGATTGGGAGCCCCTGGGCATGTATCCAAGAACAGGTTGCCAGGGGCGTCAAGATGGAGATAGACCGCTTTGAAAAATCGCGGCGCGAAAGATGCCGATCGCGATGGTTCAGTTGTCTCTGTATAGTGGACGCCCTTCGCTCTTGGCCGCTTTCTTTGCATCTGCAGCTTGTTTCTCATCCATTAGAAGCTGTTCCGCTTCTTCTTCGCTGATCGCGTCTTCGGGCGCTTGGGGATCGCGGAGAAGTGCGATTGTTTGCGAAGGGAACTCTTTGCCATCGACGACCAGAACAGCGCGATACGTGCCATTGGGAACGTTGCGAAGACCACCTCTCCCTCCGCCAGCGCCGGGTGCTCCAGCGCCGGGTGCTCCCGTGCCGGGGCGGGATGCAGGTGAAGCTTGGGGAGCGGCCGACCGGGTCGATTCGATGGGTCGGGCTGCTGCTGCGGGGCTGGGAGTTGTTTGGGGAGAAGTGTTTGGGTCCTCAAGCGTTGGGGGCTTGGTGGCATCCGCCGGTGTTTGCCCAGCTGGTGTTTGCCCAGCCGGGGTTTGCGCTGCGGGTGTGGCCGCTGCGGGGGCTGGATTATTTTCACCTGCAGTCGGCCGTCCTCGGCCTTGACCTCGTCCTCCTCCGATGGGGCCGGTCCCTTCTCCGCTTGGCCCACCGGTGGCTGCACCTCCACCCGCACCGCTCGGACCGCGTTGTCCTGTAGTGCCCAATGGCCCGGCAGCTTGCTGTTGACCTAGGTCCCAATTGATCAGATGGACTCCAGCCGCGGTTTCGCCTCGTAGCTCTCGCACGGTTTTTCCTTCGATGTCTTCGATGCGGAGGGAAACGCGTTGCGCTTTGACAGGCAGGGCGTACCAAAACTGGGCGCCGCTGGTTGGGTTTTCGCCGGCAAATCGCCGGTTGGTCACCCCGCGGCTTGGCTCACTGCGCCAGCGTACCACTTCTTCTGGCTTGAAGAGGGCGACTTGGGTCGCAAGGTTTTCCGGCTTGAGTTGACGCAACGCGGACACATTGCAAGCCCAGAGGCTGCGACCGTGCGTCGCGGCCACAATTTCACCGTTGGTTGGATGCTGTGCGATCTCGTGGATCGCAACCGTTGGCAGGTTCGTATTGAGTTTCGTCCAATTGGCCCCGCGATCCAGCGACAGCCATAGAGCAAACTCGGTACCGGCGTAGAGCATGTTGGGATTCGCGATATCTTCTCGCAGGCAACGGGTTGAACCCCAAGGAATATTTGAACGGATGGAACGCCAAGTGTCTCCAAAATCATTCGATTCAAATAGATAGGGTTCATCATCGTCGGAGCGGTGCCCATCGAGCGATACAAACACGCGACCGTCCTCGAATCGTGAGGCCTCGATCGTAGAGACCCAACGCGGGGCGGGAATGCCCAAGTTGGCGGTGATGTTTTTCCACTCAAAGCCACCATTGCGCGTGACCCACAAGGCCCCGTCGTCGGTGCCGGCATAGAGGACATTTGCGTTGCGCGGCGATTCCGAAATGGCGGTTCCCGAACCGCGCGGGGTCAACGTGATCTCCGGCGAGATCGGTACCAAATTATTGCCTCGGTCCAACGATCGAAAGACATGGTTTCCGACGGTGTAGAAGATTTTTGAGTTTTGGTTCGAAAGGATAAACGGCGTGTTCCAATTGAATCGATACGAAGCGCTTCCAGGCGAACGAGCCGGACGGATCGTTGCACGCTCACCTGTCTTGAGATGGCGGCGTCCGATGGAACCATTTTGACTTTCCCAATAGATCAAGTCCGGATCCTGTTGATCCACTTGGCAAACGAATCCATCGCCGCTGCCGATAGACAACCAATCCTCGTTGAGCGTACCCCCGTTTTTGCTGATCGCGGGTCCGCCCCACGAACCGTTGTCCTGCAGACCACCGACTACCCAATAAGGTTGCTTGGGACTGATCGCAACGTGATAAAATTGACCGACGGCTGCTGTATTGATATGGTCCCAATTGATACCGCGATCGTACGAAACATAGAACCCTCCGTCGCCACCGATAACCATATGCCGTCCATCCTTGGGATCGATCCAAAGATCGTGGCAGTCGGCGTGCACACCGCGGCCAAAGTTACCGTCAAATGTTTGTCCGCCGTCATCCGATTTGAATTGCGTCACACCTAGAACGTATACTTTGTTAGCATCGCTCGGATCTACTTTGACAACGCTGAAATACATCGGTCGCGTATTGAGCGAATTGACACGCTCCCAACTTTCTCCACCGTCGTTGGATCGATAAACGCCGCCGTACTGATATCCCTTGGCACCCTGCATGTCCTGAATGTTGGGGGTTTGGCCAAAATACGAATACGTATTTGGACGGGTTTCGGCGAGCGCTCCATCGCGAGCGGCGAGAGTGACCTCGAGCTCTTTGGTTTCGCCACCGCGCACGATGGCGACTTTGGGTTTGTCTCCGACTTTGAATTCGCGAATGGCGGCTACGAAAGATTCGTAGTTGGTGACCGGTTTGCCCCCGATGCTCTTGACGATGTCATTGGGTTCCAAGCCGGCTTTTTGAGCGGGTCCTTCGGGTGTGATCTCCGTTAGGACAGCTCCTCCTTGGTCAGACGTTTCCCCTTGGATCCCCATGTAGACGTTGCTGGTGCTTAGCTGGGCAGTGGCGCCTCCTCGGCCTCCCGGTCCCCCTTGACCTGCGGGCCGATCTTCCAATGTGACCGTCAGTTCGATGGACTCTGCGCCGCGGGTCACTTGCAATTTTACTTTGTCGTTGGCGGCGCGGGTGCGGACTTGAGCCACCATATCGTTGTAGGCCCCAGGAGCCTTTCCTTCGTACAGGGTGATGACGTCCGCTTCCTTCAAACCTGCTTTATCGGATGGGCCATCGGCGGTCACGCGGGTGACGACGATCTTGCCTTCTCGATCCTCGGCCGTAACACCCAGCCAAACGCCTGCCAATGCAGCTTGGGCTTGTCCAGTTCCTGGTCGGCCGGTGAGCACCGACTCGATCGCGAGCGTTTCCTCTCCTCGCTTGACTTGGATCGTCAGCTTTTCGCCGATCTTTTTGGCTCGTTGGACTTCTATGAGTTGATCGAAATCGGTGACCGGTTTTTCATCGATGGTGACAAGTTGATCAGCGACTTTGAATCCCGATTTTTCTGCGGGGCTTTTCGACATGACTTGAGTGACAATGGCTTTCCCATCGCGATTGACCCCTACCAGACCGAGGAACGCGGGGAAGGGTGCTTGCCCTTTGCCGATCTCTTCGCAGTCGATAATGGCAAAGATAGCGTTGGGAGATTTGCTTTGCCAATCGATACCGATGCGACCCATGTTGGAAGTCGGGAGTCCCTTTCCAAGTTTTCGCCAGGTTTTGCCCGCGTCGGTCGTCTTGTAGAGGCCGCTGCCGGGCCCCCATTTTCGGATAGGGTCATAGCCATCGATGCCGTCTGGTTTTGGCACGGTGCCAGGCCAGCTATCGAACCCATCGCGCTGGCGGTCCCAGAACGCAGCAATCACGGTATCTGGGTTGGTTGGGTCCATGATCATGTCGATCACTCCAGTTTTGTTATCGACAAAGAAAACCTTTTGCCAAGTTTCACCGCCATCGCTTGTTTTGAAAACGCCTCGGTCTTCGTTGGGACCATAGAGACGCCCGGTTGCACCCACATAAACCGTCTTGGAGTCGTTGGGCGAGACCAAAATGCGGCTGATCTGATAGGTCTTTTTCAAGCCCATGTTTTTCCATGTAGCGCCGCCGTCGGTCGATTTGTATACACCGTCTCCGTACGAGACGGAGTTTCGCGGGTTGGCTTCACCGGTTCCCGCCCAAACGGTGTTGATGTCGTTTGGGTCCACGGCGATCGCTCCCAATGAGACCGTTTCTTGTTTGTCAAACTGATGCGTTACCGTGGTGCCTTGATTGATTGTCTTCAGGATTCCGCCCGAGGCCGTCGCGATGAACCACAGCGAAGGATCTTTATCGTGGATGGCGATGTCGGTGATTCTTCCGGCCATGTTTGCCGGTCCGATCGAACGCCATTTCACATTCTTCACCAGCTCGGAGTCCACTTTCATCGGAGGTGGAAAAACGGGCGGTTTGGCTGGGCTCGCTTCGGTTGGTTTTTTAGCCGGCTCGGCGGTCTTGGTTTCTGGCAACTTGGGTTGCTTGATCGATTGCAATTCTTGCACGATCTTGCCCAGCACGCCCTCGATCGCTTCCAAACGTTGTGCGGTTTTATCGGGTGCCGCGCTCTTGTCGGGTGCAGCAGCGCTAGGAGCTTCCGTTTCCTGCGCGTGCAGGCGAGTCCAAACCGTGCATTGCGTCAACACAGTAACAATCAAACTGGTTCTCAACAACAACGCGCCCAGGGTGTCGACGGACAATCTCATCAATAGCTCCAAAGAGAGTTCGGTAGAGGGTTCGGTGGGTTAGCAACGGCGGAATGGAGCTCGGACAGAATTCGGACGGAGAGGGAATCCGAGACTCGCTATTTCAACGAACCTAGTGTAATCGCTAGAACAGCCGGATTGCGATTCGGACCGACGCTAGAGCCCAATTCCGCGAACATTTTTTAGATTCCCGACTGCGAACTTCAGAGGGGCAATCAGGCCTTTGCAGTTGGGCATCCCGACCGTCCTTTACGAATCAGGCCGGACGGAGCTGGGAAATCATTTCGAATCTTGGGGCCGTGGCGGTACGGCGGCACCGGATTTTTTGCGAGCAACCGATTCGTTCGCCGAGCTGCGTCGGTCGTAAATCGAAGCGATCCAAGAAACCCCATCGCAATTCAGCTTGGCGCGGGGTGGGACGATTTCCTCAACAGTGATACGCTCGTAGGTATCACCCTTTTTTAATACTTGCGTGCGCCCATCGATGGCCAACATGACGCTTGGCTCGTCCACCTCGACGAACCCGATAATGTAGACCTCTCGTTTGCCACCTGCAGATTCCGCAGCGGTCGTTTCTGATCGGAACTCGCCGTCGATTTCAAATGCGTTGATTCGTCCGGGGCTTGGCAGGTCCGTTTTCGCGACAGGCAAGCCAGGTGCGGTGGGATCCATTGCGAAATCCAATCCCAGCGCCCCAACATTTGCATTGTCCAATCGTTCTGGGATGACTGCGACTTCGCTTAGCCTGTTCTGTAAACCATCGCTCGTATGGGAGGAGCAACCACAGCAATGCGCGACGGCGATTGCACTCACAAGCAGTCTGGCAAGATCGCTTAGGCGACGGTGGTGAACGATCATGGATATCGACATTTTTTGCATGAGCGGGGCTTACTGCTGGATAAGCAAACTATCTTTTTAGAGGGGTGTCAAAAAGGTTAGGTCACAGAATGGGAATGGCACTTTTTGAATCTGAGTCCATTCCATTTCGTACCGAGCTCGGCCAGTCGCAACGATTGTCCGGGTCGCATCGTTTGCAACGCCATCAAATGCATCCGCAAGTCGACGGATTGGGCTGGCTTTTTCTTTGTGCAAGTTTTGGGACCTAGGTTTGTTCGTTGAATTGTCCCAACACTTTGGCCACTGTGGGTGGCAGCTTTGGAAGACCCGTCATGCAAATCCTATTGGTTACAGAAGAAGAGCTGTTAGCAGAATTGATTGCTTTTCGGCTTGAGTTGCTCGGACATTCGGTGGCAACACGCACCACAGCGGAGCAAATGAATACAGCGTTGCAGGATACTTCTTATTCGCTCTTGATCATCGACACTTGTTTGCCAGATGCAAACACGCGTGACTCGCTCACGAAGGTTCGCAGCCGCTGGTCCAAGGAGAGCCT
>JANODW010000290.1:0-5022 GCA_031412875.1 Pirellula sp.
TCGCATAGCGAAAGGCGACTATGCGAACTTTTTTATCGAAGGTACGCTCTTAACCCCAGAACCAAACCGCTCACTTGCCACCAAACCGCTCACTTGCCACCAAACTGCTCGCTTGCCACCAAACGCTCGCTTGCCACCGAGCTACTCTACAACGCCCAGCCGCTCTTTTCGAAAGCCTATTCACAACGATGTCTGACCACCCGTCTGGAAATGAACCGAAACCGCCCGATCTCTCGAACGGTTTCAACCGCAATCAATGGGGATTGTTGCTGTTGCTCTCCGCTATCAATTTCACGCACATTCTCGACTTCGTCATCGTGATGCCGCTGGGCGATCAGTTGCGGCACCAACTCGCGATCGACCCGCAGCAGTTTGGCATTATCGTTTCGATTTACGGAATCTCGGCAATGGTTTCCGGGATCGTCAGTTCGTCCGTCGTAGACCGCTATGATCGCAAGACGATTTTGATCGGATCGTTTGGCGGTTTTACGTTGGCAACATTTTATTGCGGGCTGGCGCCCAACTACTTCCATCTTTTGTTCGCACGTTGCTTGGCTGGTCTGTTTGGTGGTTTGGCTGCCTCGTGCGTGATGGCGGTGATCGGGGATGTATTCCCAGACCGACAAAGAGGCAAAGCGATCGGGGTGGTTACTTCTTCGTTCGCCGTCGCGTCGACCGTAGGGCTGCCGATTGGGTTGTCGTTGGCCATCTATTTTGGCAATTGGAATGCTCCGTTTTTGGGGATCGGTATCCTGGGCGTGTGCGTGTGGGTTCTTTCGCTTGTCTGCTTGCCATCGATGACCGGACATCGGACCGGATTGCGTCCCAACCCTTGGACTCAGTTCGCTTCGGTGGTCCGACAGCCAAATCATCTCTGGTCGTTCGTTTTCATGCTGGCCATGGTTTTCGGTACGTTTATCATTGTGCCGTTTATCGCTCCGTACATGCAATCGAACTGTGGCCGAACGGCCGCTGACTTGCCTGTGATCTACATGGTGGCAGGGGTGTGCACGTTGATCAGCCTCAACTTCATCGGATGGGCAACCGATCGTTTTGGGGCCCGGCGCATCTTTTTGTTCTGCGCTGGAGGCGCGGTGGTGATGACCTTGGTGATTACCAACCTGCCTCAAGTCTCGCTCGCGATGGCGGTTTTGGCCACCTGCGCTTTTATGGTGCTTGCAAGCGGCCGGGTTGTTCCCGCGCAAGCCATGATGATGCGAGCTTCTGATCCCGCCCTGCGCGGTGCCTTCATGAATTTGAACACGGCGGTGTCGCATTTCGCGACCGCGGTTGGCCCCCTGATTACGGGCGCTCTGGTGGGAGAAGTATCTCCAGGGGGCCCTTTGATCGGATTCGCATCCGCCGGACTGGTGGCGGCCGCGTTTGGCTGCATCGCGTTAGCCCTCTCGTTCCGATTGCAGCCGTATGCGAAAATGCAGCCGACCTGACATACAGCCATTTCCGCTGCCCCCCCCCCGAATCCGACCATGATTTCCTCTCCGCAGATACCTAGCAACCGGTTCGGGTTGACTTCGTCGGCGCTCCTTTTTCTAAGTTCCTTCCTGCTGTTCTTAATTCAGCCCATGGTCGGCAGGATGATCTTGCCCTGGTTCGGGGGAACCCCGGCCGTGTGGACCACTTGCATGTTGTTTTTCCAAACAATGCTGCTTGCCGGCTACGCCTATGCGGCCATTCTGGTGAAAATCAAAAAGACCGGGGTGCAAGCTGCGGTTCATTTGGCATTGCTATGCGTCGCCCTGTTCCTAATGCCGATCACACCGAACCCCGCTTGGAAACCAATCGATGGAGATCATCCCGCAGCCCGTATCCTTTGGATGCTGCTTGCGTGTGTGGGCTGGCCCTATTTTCTATTGGCCGCCTCATCCACCTTGATTCAAAGTTGGTTCGCAATCGTTTGTCCGACACGGTCCGCCTATCGACTCTACACACTATCCAATATCGGCTCTTTGGGCGCACTGCTAATCTATCCCTGGCTGGTGGAGCCGATTTGGAGCACGGGCGAACAAGGTCGAATATGGTCCGCCTTGTTTGCGTCGATGCCGCTTGGGTTCGCTTTCCTCGCAATGCAACTTCGGAGAACTCCAACGGAGAACGGCGCTCCCGCCGCAGTCGATGCAGCCGCAGTCGATGCGGTTGGCTCGGTTGGCTCGGTTGATTCCGCTTCGGATGCATCTGCCATGCGAGCTTGCGAACCCTCGGTTTGGGATCGGGTCGCTTGGTTCCTTCTGCCCGCGTTGGCCTCGACGATGCTCCTTGGGGTCACCAACTATCTTTGCCAAGACGTAGCCGTGATCCCGTTTCTTTGGATTGCCCCTTTGAGCGTCTACCTCCTGTCGCTCATCCTGTGTTTCGAACGCGATGCATGGTATCGTCCGAGGTGGTTCAGTCTGGCGAGCATGCTCGCGATTGGGATTCTATTTGCCATGTCGGCGATCGAAACCATCCAACGCTACAATGGAAACCGGGTCGCTCTCTCGACCCAAATCGACATTCGGATCGTCATCGTTGCATATCTCGCGATGTTTTTTTTGGTTTGCATGGTATGCCACGGCGAGACGGTGCGTCGGCGTCCTGCGTTGCATCGACTCTCCGAATTTTATTTGTCAGTGGCTGGCGGTGGTGCCTTGGGCGCCTTCATCGTTGCGATCCTTTGCCCGCTGCTGTTCTCTACCTACTTCGAATTCAATCTAGGGCTCGTTGTGTGTTTGTTGGTCGCCTCGGGAGTTTGGATGCGATCGCGAGGTGGTCGCCGGTCGGCCCTCTTCCAACGACGCGTCAAGCTATTCGCGTTGGGTTTAGCGATCCCGCTCAGTGTGTTGGGGGTCTACCCGTGGTGGGTGGCAGACACATCGGAGTCGCTCCCCCAAGTTCGTAATTTCTATGGCACATTGACTGTCCGCGAACTGAGTGCGGACGAGCCAGAGCACCATGGATTGGCATTGTTCCATGGCTCGACCATGCACGGTTTTCAGTTGCTCGCACCGGACCACCATCGCATGCCGACCGCTTATTTCACTCGCGACAGCGGCATCGGAATGGCCATTGCCGCCATGCAAAAGCGGGGTGCGATCAAGGTCGGTGTGGTCGGACTGGGGATCGGGACTCTCGCTGCGTATGGACGTTCCGACGACACGTTTCGATTCTACGAAATCAATCCGCTCGTCGTTCAGATCGCGCACAAGCCATTCACGTTTTTGCAAGGGAGTGCGGCTCGCATTGAAATCGTCGAAGGAGATGCCCGGCTTGCGCTGGAACGAGAAGCTGCACAGGAGTTTGATCTGTTGATCCTCGACGCGTTTAGCAGCGATGCGGTTCCGGTCCACTTGCTGACCGAGGAAGCGGTCGAACTGTATTTGCGACACCTCCAGCCACACGGCTTGATTGCATTTCAAGTGACCAATCGCAATCTAGACTTGGTCTCGGTGGTTGCAAGGCACGCGGAGAAAAGATCCTTTGCGAGCGCATTGATTCGGCAGGAGCAAGCCATCTATTCTGAAAAGACACCGTCCGCTTGGTTCCTGATGTCACCGCACGAAGAGATTCTCAACGAGCCGAGTATCCTCGCCGCTCAAGAACCCGTCGCAATCCATCCCGCCGTCACGTTGTGGACGGACAACCATCACAATCTCTTTCGAATCCTGCGTGCATCGCGACCCGGCTCACCGTAGTTTGGGACCATTGTCCCGAACTAGCAAACGGACCGGACAAAGGTCCCATCCTACGGTACCAAAAATTAATGCGAACCACATCAAAGCCATCTCCTCCTTTTGGGCACTTTGCAGTATTTTACCTCTAGTTCCAAACGCGTCGACGCAAGCGTTCGAATTACAATACATGTCACATGCGATCCGATGGAACGACTCCCCTCTCGTACTTCCCACCCCAAAAATAGTCCATGAAAAACGTATCCTCTTGTCCTTTGCCATCGATCCTCACGGCTTGGAATGGCGACCTTCCTCCAACGCCCAACCTCTCACGTAACAATCGACAAACCATCCGCCTTGAAAGAACTTTGTTGGCGATCGTCTCCTTGCTGGTTGTTGGCAGCTTGCCTGGCGGCCCGGCGATGGGCGAATCGCCCAAGCCAATGCCTCGATTGATCGTGGTCATCAGTGTCGATCAATTCTGTGCAGATTACTTGATACGCTTTCAAGATAACTTTTCGGCCGATCCTCGAGAGAGTGTCTTTCGAGCCATTTTGCAGAATGGTGCTTGGTTTCCAAACTGCCATCACGCGCATGCTTTCACTTACACAGCGCCCGGCCATGCGGTCCAACTCACCGGGGCATACCCCTCGACCCACGGTGTCATCGAAAACGATTGGTTCGATCGAACAACGGGCAAGACGCGATACTGTGTTGCCGATCCTACCGTCGTGGTCGTCGGTATCCCTTCCGAAAAACCGATGTCGCCACGCTCTCTGCTGGTCGATACGGTCGGCGATTCCCTCAAGCTTGCGACCAACGGCAAGTCGAAAGTGATCGGCGTCGCCATCAAAGATCGCGCTGCTATCCTGATGTCCGGCCATCGCGCAGATGCAGCCTACTGGCTCGAAAAGAACCAATGGGTCACCTCCTCTTACTATCGCAATGATCTACCCGGCTACCTGCGAGTATTGAACGAAGGACACGCCATCGATCAGTTTCGCGGCAAGACCTGGGACCTATCGCTGCCCATAGCAAAGTACCACAACCAAGGACCAGACGATAACCCATTCGAAAATCCCCCTTCAGGGTATACCGCTGCTTTCCCTCACGCCCTTGCCGCCAACGGAGAAGGCACTCCAGAAAAGTTCGGCGAACAAGTTCTCATTTCTCCCTTCGGAAACGATTACACCCTGCTGGGCGCCCGAGCGATTATCGAAAACGAAAAGCTTGGCGAGGATGATGTGCCCGATCTCTTGGCCATCAACTTTTCTTCCAATGACTACGTGGGACACGCCTTCGGCCCTCTAAGTTTCGAAGTGGAAGACATGACGTATCAAACCGACCGGCAGTTGGC
>JANODW010000291.1:0-1746 GCA_031412875.1 Pirellula sp.
ATTGGCTCGAACACTTGCAGCATCTAAGTTCAACGAGATTTCGGGAACGTATGCAAAATGTCGATTGGTGACATCGTAGTTTCCGGTTCGCAGGTACAGTTGTAGGCCTTCCACTTGCTCGTTGCTGCCTAAAAACTGCTCTCCTTTCTGCCGGCTCTTGGGGTCGAGACTGGCAATGGATGGGCGGGCGATGTTAAAGGTTTGTCGATGCTGGAGTTCACCGGCTTCGAACTCGCCATTGAGCGTCGGGTAGATACCAAAGGGACGCTGCCAGTGCGTAGCCAGCCCCTTGTAAAGGATCAGACCAAGCAGGGCAATGATCATGCTGCAAGCGATGGCGAACATCCCGCCAGTCAGCCAAACCATGGGCTCACCCTGCGAAATGAGGCTTTGCCCGGTTGAGTTCGCTCGATGATGTGTTTTCACAATTGATAAGCTCTTTTGCGAAAGCGCAATCGGACCACTTCCGCGATCGTGTTGGCGACCAGCGTAAAGCAAAACAACAAGAACGCCGCCAGGAACAATGCATGAAAGTGCGTGCCGCCTCGAGCTGCTTCCGGCAATTCGGTAGCGAGCGTTGCCGATAGCGTTCGGTATCCATTCAGCGGATTGATGTCCATGACAGGCGTGTTTCCCGCTGCCATTAAAACAACCATCGTTTCTCCCACCGCACGACCGAACCCGATCATCAACGCGCTAAAAATCCCACTCATCGCCGTAGGCACGACCACGCGAATGGTGGTTTGCCAAGTCGTCGCACCGCAACCTAATGAGGCGCTGCGCAAGTGCTGCGGCACCGACTGCAGCGCATCCTCAGAGATGGTGTAGATCAACGGAATGATCGCAAATCCCAAGATTCCTCCGACCAGCAGAGCGTTTCGTTCCTGATAAGCTCCAAGAATCGTCCCTCGCGGATCCATCCCCACCATGGATAGCATCCCAGCGACCGTGGCTGAAAGCGCTATCACGGCAAAACATGCACCCATGAATAGACCCAAGTTAACCAACGAAAATCGCAAAGGACTCAAACGACGCGCGATCGAATGGACATACGGACTCAGCGGACTGCTGATCAACCAAGCGACCAATAGCGAAACCGGCAACAAACATAAACAAAACCAACCGGACCAACCCGATCCATCCTTGTTGGACAACCACTGGATGAGATTGCCCTGGAAAAGATACGACTCCACTGGCCTTGCCGTCCCAAACGCAATGGCCATCCCCGTCGGAATCAAAACGAAAAGGATGGGCAGCCGAAAACGTCTCAACCGAATGGCGATCGTGCCAGGGATCACCAACCAAATTTGGGACATCAACAGGAACAAAAATAGAATCACGGCAACCGACATCAGCACCGACATCAAATTATCGCGAAGGATCGGTGCCAGAACCAATGCGCCGATAAAGCCCAGCACGACGCTTGGAACACTCGCCATCAACTCGATCACCGGCTTGACCCGAGCACGCCACCGGCTGCTCATAAACTCACTACCAAAAATGGCAGCCATCAACGCGATCGGAGCGCCGATCAGCATCGAAAAAAACGTAGCCTTGAGTGTGCCGAAGATCAACGGCCAGAATCCAAACTTGTACTCTCCCTCGATCGTGCCTGTGCTGCTTTGCCAAATGTGCTGAGGTGACTCGTATCCCTCGTACCAGACACGTCCAAAAAAAGATCGCAGCGACGCTTCAGGATACTGGACATGCATTTTCCACAGATCCACGCCCCCTTCGCTCAGCAAG
>JANODW010000292.1:0-4447 GCA_031412875.1 Pirellula sp.
CGTTGAAACAATAGAAGGTAGTGTGTTTTCAGCGGGAGGGCGCTCACTTTCGTAGCGGTAGGGCGCGAGCCCTCCGGGGGCGCGGCTGAGATGGCAGAGATTCTTTACAGGTCCAGACCGGACGGCTTGCGCCGTTCCGCGCGTGTGAGTGCCATTTGGCTTGCGACCAGCCGCTAAAGCGGGTGCCATTGGTCGCAGGCCAAATGGCACTCACAAGCTCGAAGCGTTGGAAACCAGGCCACTATCGGCAGACTACTATCGGCAGACTATTGGGAGGAGCCTTGAATCAGCGTGGTCACCTGGTCGATGGGAACATTGCGGAATACTTCTTTGGCTCCTCCATGCCATTGCACTTCGATGTAGTCGATTTGGTCCGCTGGGCCCAACCCAAAATGCAGATGGTTTCCGTAGTGACTTTGATATCCGCGTCCCCGTTGCACTTCTTGGACTTGCTCACCCGATTTCGTGCGGAGCTTGACTTGCGAGCCAACTGCCTCTCGGCTGGACGTTCGCCCGATCAACCGCAGCTCGACCCAATGGTTTCCTTGTGTGGGAGTGTCGTTTCGCAATACATCTGGGGTCGAGTTGAGGTTGAGGATGATCACATCGAGATCCCCATCTTGGTCCAAGTCTTCGCTTCCTAAAGCGCGGCTGGCCTTTTCGATTTTGAGACCGCTACCCGCGCTGGCGGAAACATCGACGAACCGTTTACCGTCGATGTTTCTAAGCAGAAAATTGCGAGTCGCAAACTGCACGGAATTGTCTAGCAGCCCCACGGTATCAATCAAGTGGCCACTGGCAAGAAACAAATCGACAAACGAGTCGTTATCGAAATCAGACAGTCCTACTCCCCAGGTCACGCTGCGCGTTGCGACCCCCAGCCCATACCCTACGCCGAGGTCGTCAAAGAACTTGCCTTCGGAGTTATGGTAGACGTTGGGAATCTCGTCTTGAAAATTGGTCGAAACAAGATCCAAGAATCCATCGTGGTCGATGTCCGCACAGTCCACTCCCATGCTTGCTTGACGCAAGCCTGCATAGTCATAGGCGACCCCGGCTAGGAGCGCGATCTCGGTAAACTTGCCAGTTCCATCGTTCTCCCACAAAAAGTTTTCCGCCGAATCGTTGCATACAAAGATGTCGGTATCGCCATCTCGATCGAAGTCGAGGGTCACCATCCCCATCCCCGCGCCGGGCGACTGGCCGACTCCCGACTCTCGCGATACATCCGTAAACGATCCGTCGCCGTTGTTGCGGAATAGTTGATGATTCTCGGGATCGTAGTCTTTAGGCCCAGGGGCGGCTGGGATACCGAAGATGAGCCGATTGACATCTTTGCCGTAGGTGAATTTGATGTAGTTGGCAACGTAGAGATCGAGATCGCCGTCCGCGTCGATATCGAGAAAAGAAACCCCCGCTCCCACGAATTTGTCTGATGTACCCGGTCCATCTGGGATGGTTGAGAAGGTGCCGTCTCCGTTGTTTCGGTAGAACACCTTAGGACCATAGTTGCTCACATACAAATCGGCATCTCCGTCATTGTCGAAGTCACCCACCGTTGCGCCGAGGCTATGGCTTGCATCGCCAACACCCGCCGACTCCGTCACGTCGACGAACCGCCATTGCCCCATATTGCGGTACAGTTTGTTGGTGGGGCGGCGATCGGGATTTTTTCCTTCGTGGTAGGCTCCGTTGAGCAAATAGACATCCATCAATCCATCGCCATCAAAATCAAAAATCGCTAGACCCGAGCAAATGGTTTCGATGATGAAGTGCTTGCCAGTACCGCCGTCGGTATGAACAAAATCAATTCCAGTCTCGGCGGTGATGTCTTCGAATTGCATTCCGACGGGAACAGCCGACTGGGACAGAGCGGTGGCTCTCGAAACAAAGAGGAAGATAAATAGAACCAAACAAAAACGGTTCATGGAGCGGCCTGCGATTTCATCAGTTGTTCTAGGATGCTTTTGAAGCTTTGGCTTTCCGGGTCTTTCATGGAAGCTATCTTCATGGCCGCAATCGCTTCGGGCAGTTTGCCGTTCATTGCCAGAGTCTGTCCGTAGGTTGCGAAGTCGCCAGCGGTCCCTCGCAGTTCCGTGACGGTGCGTGCCAGTTCCATGGCCTTGTCCATGTTTCTCCCAGACACGATGGATAGCTCAACCAGAGCCGCATAACCCTCGGGTCGACTGGGCATCGTTTTTACGACAACCTCAAAACTCTCCTGCGCGGTTCTCCAATCTTTTTGACGCTGACTAATGGTTCCGATGGTCATCTTGTATCCCAGGTTGTTCGGAGAGATCTCGACAAGCTGTTTGGCGACGTCGATGGCTTGCTGGGGTTGGTTTACTTGTTGATAAAGCTTGACCAACAACCGCCGCGCATCCTCGTCGCGAGGATCGTTTGCGGCAGCCACTCGGAGCACTTCGATTGCCAAATCAGGCTTTTCGTGTTTTAGGTAAACATGTGCTGCATAGGTTAGTCTGGCCGCGATGTCCGATCGCTCTGCGGCTTGTGTTTGGCTCGCATCCATATTGCTGGTACTGCGAGCTGACTTCTGTTGGGTAAGCCATTTCTTTGCCTCTTCGCGCTTTCCCAGACGTACCAAAGCCGCCCCTAACCCTTGTTGCGACAAATGATTCTCGGGTGCAAGTTCCAAGGATTTTTCAAAGGCGTCGCAGGCACCTGCATAATCGCGGTTGGATAGCCTAGCCTGTCCCAGCAATTGCAATGAATCGCTCGATTGAGGCTTGAGTGCAACCTGCGTTTCGAGCACACGAATTGCTTCTGCGGCATCCCCCTTTTTCATGAGCGCGTCGGAGAGTTCGTGGGCAGCGGTCGCGTCGCCGGGCATCCCTTGGACTGCAGCGGTAAGGTATTGGACTGCGGCCTGGTAGTCCGAGTTTCGCAGCGCAATGCTGCCTAGTCCCTGGTGTGCGTATGCGTACTTGGGCGCCTGTGCAATGGCATGGTCCCAACAGGCCTTGGCAATATCCAGTTTACCTATCATTCGATAGAACCTAGCCTTTGCCTCCATCGCATCGGGGTCGTCTGGAAATTGATTGGCCATGCCATCGATGATTTTCATCGCGGTCTCTTTCAGGGCAGCAATATCCTGTACCACCAAGTTGGGCTTGTTATCTACTCGCGGTAAAAGACCTGCATTAGCGGCTGGCTTGTCGTCTTGACTGTCTCGCGATTTCTGCTGTGGCGTGTCGCGTTCTGTTGTGGATTCCTTGGGTGTGGAGCCTTGGATGGCGTCCGTCTGCGGAGATCGGATCTCGGCCGGAGATTTGCGATGAACATCACTAGGCTTATCGCCGCAACCACTTACTGCAACCATGGCGAGCCACATTAAGGGAACGTACCAATAGTCAATCCCTAGATAGGGAACTCGACGGCAAGAAGGTTTCTTGGGTTCCGGTGCGCCGGGATTCATGTCTTGCATAAGATGACTGCTCGGTGGCACGTCGAAAGAGCTGCATTGCCACTCGCCTATGGACTCGAACAGGCGAGCCCATTAGGCAATCCGTTATCGGTTAACTCGCAGACCAGTGAAATCGCGTTGGTTAAGAAAGGGTGCATTTAACAAAACGCTATGCAACCCCCTTGCCTCGGAATCAGTTCGACTCGTCGAACTACTTGCTCTTCAATTCCAAATCGAAAGTGGCCTTTTCCTTGATCTCAAACTTCAATCCCGAAGTGGTTACTTGCTCATACTTTTTCGGGAGATCATTTTTTGATGCTGGCTGTTTGACTTTGCCTGCATCTTTGGGAGTTCCCTTGTACGCGTTGTTATAAGCGGAGTACATGTCTTCCAACTTTTGATCTTTTCCATCAGACTTTGCTTCGGGAGCAGGAGTTTGGTTGGAAAGTTCGTAGGAGCTGGTACCTGCTTCGGTATGAATCTTGGTAACGGTAACTCCGTAACTGCCTTTCATTGCGCCATCGCCACCGACAAAGGTTCCCAATACATATTTCCCGCTCGAGTCTGTGGTTCCCGAGGCTGATTGTCCGCCTTCCGACGGAATGAACATCACCATAGCACCGCTGACAGGTTTGCTGTCCAGGGTTACTGTTCCAGAGACTGGAATGGTTGGAGGGTTGCTGTTGGAGTTACAACCTGCGACAAAGCCCAAAACAGCAAGAGAAAAAAGTGAACACAAATGACGAACGGACATGATCGAAACTCCAGATAAAATAGAGTAATGGTGAGGATGGAAACCCATAAGGAAAGAGCGAGGCCAATCGACCTCGCTCTTGTTATTTTACACATGAGCAGTCTTTAGACTACTCGATGTTTGCAGATACTTCACCACCGGACTTGGAACCCAAGGCACCCCAAACCCCGTAAGGGCTTAGTCCGCCACCGCCGTCAGCGATGGTGGATGGAGCTGCCAAGTTGCCGGTGTCGATGCTTTGGCTGATGAAGCCAACCGAACCGTCGCAA
>JANODW010000293.1:0-6072 GCA_031412875.1 Pirellula sp.
ATTGAGCAAAACCTTTCGATCTGCAAAGTCGTTTCCAGCAAAGCTTCCATTATCCTCACCGGCGACTCTATCTATTCACCTGCATGGCAGCCGAACAAGAAAGTGGAATTCGCCCTGGTTGGCAAAATGGACCTCAATGGCGACGGATCGGATGACCGAAACGCCGTGAAAGCCCTGATCGAACAAAGCGGGGGCATAGTCACCGCCGACTTGACAGCCGATGGAAACCTAAACGGTCAACTGAGCGTGAACACTCGCTGGATGGTTATGGGCGAAGACTTCAAAACGAACGTCGATGAATTGTCTTCAGTCGACAAAACGAGCGCGAAAAAACGAAGCCTCCTCGAGTCCGAAGCACGATCGCTTGGAATTAGCCGAATCAACTTGGACAAACTGCTTGGTTGGCTGCGAAGCTCTGGAAGCGAAGTCTCCGCGTTGGGCACCGGCATGCAGCCTTCGGTCCTCGACTACAAGACCTCCACGTCGCAAAGCGCTACCTCGGGACGAGTCGCTCCGATTTTCCAAAACAGAGATGGAAGCCTTAATCGAGACGGTGCGGTAAACAAAACGTTCACTCCCGAAATGAAATAAGTGTGGTTAATACTTATCGTGAAGATTGTCAATTTTAACGATTTTTCCGATAATTTGACTTGGAAAAGCTTGCAATAAGCACGCTCAAGGGATATCAATTAGGTGGAACTTTATTTTAGGAAGAGACTTTCTCTTTACACAGGAATACACAACATGAGATTTGGATCGCGTGCAAATAGCTTTGCAAAAGCGTTTGCTTTGGTAATGTCAACCAGTTTGTCGTTCGCAGTTGTCCCAACCCTAATGGCAGACGATAACATTGCTGCGGCCACTCAGAGCGCGTCGACCTTGAACCAGCTTTTCAGCAAGCAGTGGGTCCGCTTGGACAGCGACAAGGCAATTGCTGGGAATTTGGTTCAACTGGCTGACGACGACAAGGCTCCAGTAGCTGGTTTGCCAGTTTACTTGGTCAAAGATGGTGAAATCGCTTACAACACCAAAGCTGACGAGAAAGGTTCTTTCCGTTTTGAAAACGTCGAAATCGGAACCTATTCCTTGGTAACACGCACCAACGAATCGATCGCAGCGTTTTCGCTGGCAGTTCTCGACAATAGCAACGCTCACTTGAGCAGCTCGGTCGAAGTCCGTGTGGTTCGGCCTGCAGGCGGAAGAGTAAAAGAAATTCTTCGTTCGCAACTTTTGCCGGTTGCTTCGTTGCGAACAGCAGCTCCTGTCATTGAAAAAGATCCATTGGGCGAGTCCCGATCGTTTAGCAAATCCCAGTTTGTACGTTTGGATTCCAACGGCAAGTTGTCCGGCCAACTGGGCTCTGTCGCTTCCGCAAAGATGAACAACATGGTTGTGCACGTTTTGCGAAATGGCGAAGAAGTTGCTCGAACAAAGGCGGATGCTGATGGGAAATTCAGTGTCGATGGACTTAAGCCAGGCGTTTACGGTTTTATCGCTGCTGGTAGCTCCGGTTTCGCAGCGACATCGTTCCAGTTGGTAGGCAGTTCTGTTGGGTCCGATGGAACCAAATTGATCTCCACCATTTCGGACGCTTGCGGCCAGATGAATGTCGAAGTCGTTCAGTGCTGCGAAGTCGCTGTATGTGAACAACCTGTCCAAACGATTGTGGAAACGGTTGTTGCAGCTGCTCCCATCGTGGACGAATGTGCCGTTCCGGTAGATAGCTGTGGAATGGCCCCATCCTGCGGTTGCGGCGGTGGTTTTGGGGGCGGATTCGGTGGTGGTGGTGGTGGTTTTGGCGGCGGGATCGGTGGTCTCGGTGGTATTGCTGCAATCGCAGGCTTGGCTACCGTAGCAGGCATCGTGGCTGCTAACGACGACAATGATGACGCTCCGGTTGTCAGCCCAATCAATTAATAACCAATTATTAAAATACTAAAAAGGCCGTCGTTTTCGCGACGGCCTTTTTTTTTATGGGGACATCATGCTTGGGACCATGCTCGGGACCTTGGTCCAAACCACAACCAGCGATGGAGTGCGCCTTCATGGATTCCTTGTTGCGCCCGCGAAAACGAGAGACGCTTGGGTTTTAGTGCATGGCGTGAACAGCAATTTTTACAGCTCCAGCTTGCTGATAGATATCGCTCACAGACTCTCCAGCCAAGCGTTCGGCGTACTGCTCGTCAACACGCGAGGCCACGACATCCTAAGTTTCAATTCTGGGCCCGCGCCCGTTCGAACGGGGTCCCAGATCGAGAATATTGCAGCCAGTCAACTTGATTTGGACGCTTGGTTTCAGTTTCTCAATAGTCAAGGGTTCGATCGTATCCACCTCCTCGGGCATAGCCTGGGAGCCATCAAAGCGGTTCTCTGGAGTTTGAAAGGAAATCGCCACCTAAAATCCTTGGTCGCAGTCTCGCCCCCGAGACTAAACACCAATCTGTTGATGGAAGATCCCAATCGAGGACGTGTATTCTCCGAGCATTTGCGGGACGCGAAAAAGTGGTGCGAGGACGACCAGCCGGATTACGTTATGAAGGTTCGCTTTCCGCTTCCGATGTGGATCAGTGCTTCTGCTTACTTGGATAAATACGGGAGCGGGGAAAAATATGACTACTTGGCTATGGTTCCGGAGATCAAGGTTCCGACGCTATGGACGTTTGGTCAATACGAAGTCGAAAGTGGATCATCCAATTTCTATCAAGCGAATTCCGTTTTGAACCAGTACCTATTGGACCGACAAGAGGCATTGGGGATACATTCGGTTCGCGTGGTACCCGACGCAGATCATTCCTATCGCGGCGTAACGGCCCAACTTGGGGAGGTGCTGAACGGCTGGTGGTCAAGACGAGCGACCTAGATCGCGCGGGTGTTCAGCAAGTGTTTTGTCGTGCAAGAAATTCGGTTACAATGTGGCTGCGCATACCAGTTCAGGCACTGTCAGCGTTGCCAGACAAATCCCTCACTTCCCTCTGCACCCACCATTCTATGACCACCACATCTCCCACTTGGTTGGCGACCAACGAACAAACCGCCAATGCCAAGACTCTTCTGGACCAGCATACCTACGAGACGGTCCAATGGCACTTTCATGAGTCGACCGGTTCACCATTTTGGCTGGCAAAGAAAGCCGAATTGAAGTTCGATCCGCTCAAAGAAGTGAAGGTTTTTGACGACCTGAAGAAGTTTCCGGAGTTTGAGGACGAATGGTTGCGAGGCGGACCAATCAATCGATGGATTCCAAACGGATTGTTGGGGAAACCAACCTATGTCTTCGAGACGGGCGGCACGACTGGAATTCCTAAGAGTCGCATGGTGATCGATGACTTCCGTATCGACTACGAAACCTTTAGTCACACTTTGCCTGACGAGTACTTTCCCAAAGGTTCCAATTGGTTGATGCTTGGTCCATCGGGACCGCGCCGATTGCGACTCGCGATTGAGCATCTTTGTCAGTACCGGGGCGGGATTTGTTTTTGTATCGATTTGGATCCACGGTGGGTGGTGAAGCTGATCAAAAAAGGTTGGATGGAGCATTTGGAGGAATACAAGAAGCACTGCATCGACCAAGCCATCACGATCCTGACCGCGAATCACGATATCAAATGCATGTTCACGACTCCTAAATTGCTGGAGTCTCTCGCTGCAGGGCTTGCGGAAAAAGATACAAGCATCCAAGAAATTGGGATCACTGGAATCTTTTCTGGGGGGACGGAGTTCACACCGCAGTGGACACGGTTCTGCGTGGAAGAATTGCTGGGTGGCCCGGCCGAAGAGAGCGGCGTCTACATGACACCGACCTATGGCAATACATTGATGGGGCTGGCATGCTCTCGCCCAGTGACCATTGACGACGGCTATACAATCGCTTACTACGCGCCGCAGCCTAGAGCCGTCGTAGAAGTGGTCGATTTCGATGACCATACCAAGGTGGTCGGATACGGTGAAACAGGCCGCGTCAAATTATACACAATGACCAAAGAGTTCTTTGTGCCAGGTTTTCTGGAGCGAGACGAAGGGGAGCGAGAGATGCCCTATTCCAAATACCCATGGGATGGCGTCAGCGGCGTGAGGCCTTATCGAGCATTCGCATCGTCAACGACCGTCGGCGTCTACTAAGGCAAGCGGCAGACTGAAACATACCAGCCGTAGTTTGGGACCATCGTCCCGAACGAACAAACGGACGGGACAAAGGTCCCATCCTACGGTAGTAATGATCCTGCCGCTCGCCTAAGGGAAGCGACAAGCTGAGAGCAGCGTTCAAAAGAACTCATAACAAAAAATAAGTTAAGGGAGACTCATTCAAAGTGTTGACACTCAATCCGATCCGTTGGGGCAAGCAGTATAAGTCGCTAGATTTCCAAGAGGTTTTTCACTTCGACACAGGGGAAGCCATCGCGAAAATCGGCCAAGTGAACGGCGGTATGGTAGAGATGGACATGCGAAAGGCAGCCAACGCCAGAAAAGCCCTCCGTTCGATTCCGACTCAGGAGTTGATCGCGAAATGCAAAAAGGCCGCGTACATGTTTGAGCATGACACGTTGCCGCTCGGGGATGGCCAGCAGTCCGTTGACGACTTCATCCACCAACAGTCTGCGAGCACTGGTTTGCCTGAGCATATGTGTCGAAACAATATGCAAAAAAACTGCTTCGTACTGAGCAATATCGATACGATTTTGGACGCGCTTACACGCGGGTTGGATCTTGATATTTTTTCTCGCGGCTATGGCGAAGAAGGTCGAAACGTAACGGTTAGCTTCCAATGCCAGACACCTGTGCTCGGCGCGGTCTTGCCCAATAACTCACCAGGCGTTCACACCCTGTGGCTGCCGGCGGTCCCATTGCAAGTCGGTTTGGTTCTCAAACCAGGCTCGCAAGAGCCTTGGACTCCCTACCGAATGATCAGCGCCTACATCGAGGCCGGGATTCCTGCCGAAGCATTTTGTTTGTACCCCGGTGGCCATGATGTGGGATCAACAATTCTAAACAAGTGCTCGCGAAGCATGATTTTCGGAAGTGCACATACGGTTGAGCAATACTCCGGAAACCCTCGCGTCCAAGCGCACGGACCAGGCTTTTCGAAAATCCTGATCGGCGACGATGTTGTCGACCAATGGGAAGATTATCTCGACATGATGGTCGAGAGCGTGCTGAGTAACTCCGGCCGCAGTTGCATCAACTGCTCCGGCATTTGGGCGTCCCGACATACCAAAGCGATCGGCGAAGCGCTCGCAGCTCGCATGGGAGGGGTAGACATCCTTCCGCCCGGAGATCCAAAAGCCGCCTTGGCCGCGTTCACGAACCCTCAAATGGCCAAGGGAACGTATGCGATGGTCCAACAAGACCTCGCAGAGTCGGGTGTCACAGACATGACCGCTTCGTACGGCGACAGGCTGGTTGAGCGAGAACGATCAGCTTACCTCAAGCCCATGGTAGTCACGGCGGATTCTCCCCAACGTGCAGTCGCCATGAAAGAGTACATGTTTCCATTCGTCTCCGTGGTCCAGTGCAGTCAAAAGGACATGATCAAATCGATTGGCCCTACCCTGGTTGGAACTGCGCTCACGGCAGATGAAGACTGGATCGACGACTTGACGAACGCGACGCATATCGACCGGCTGAATATTGGTCCGATGCCGACCAGCAGGCTCAATTGGCTACAGCCACACGAAGGGAATTTGATCGATTTCTTGTTCCGATCGCGGGCTTATCAGGTTGTGCCGATGCGAGTGCCCCAATCGGTTTAGATAAGTTTACGGTTCTTCAATAGCGGAACGGCGCAAGCCGTCCGGTCAGCAATAGCGGAACGGCACAAGCCGTCCGGTCAGCACCTGTAAAGAACCTCTGCGATCTCAGCCATAATCCCGGAGGGCTAAGCGACCCCCGCTGCGTCAGGGAGCGGTTGTCACGTCAGGGGATAATCGTCATGTCAGCGACATGCTACCTCAAGGCGTAACTGAGAAAACATTTTTTGTAACCGCTTTAGTTTTGCCAGTGGCGTTGATTGGATTGGATCCAAGAGCGGATCTCAGTAGCGTCCATTCCTCCAATGCGTTCGTCAACGATTTTTCC
>JANODW010000294.1:0-6430 GCA_031412875.1 Pirellula sp.
CGATCGTCGACGAAGGTGTGTTCGCCTTCGCCCATACCTCGATCAAGTTAGGAAGGATTCGACTTAAACCGACTTCACTGTTCCAAAACCGATCGCCCCGCTCCACCTTGCTCAGCACAAGCCCTGGGTCCACCGAATGCGGTTCAATCGCCCACCAAAGCATGATCGGCAACGAAAGGTCGCTTTCAGGCAATTCCCTCGATAAAAGGGCTGAGACAATAGGAAGTGCCACTTCGCTGCGAAGGCGTTTGGCAGAGCTTGCGATTTGGCACAATACCTTGACATGCGTCTCTGAAAAAGCGAGCGACGTAATCCATGCTGCAGTGTCGCTTTGAACCATTCGATCATCGCATACGAGCCGTACCGCCCACGCGCGTACTGCCGGATTCGAATTGGCAAATAAGCTGTTCAACGGAATCGCCTTGCCCCCTGCATTTGGAATCGTATCCTCCAGCCAACCGCACGCATGCGCCGTCCATAGCGATTCCAAACCCAATGGGCTATCCTCGCGAATCCCTCGCTCCACTGCATCAAATAGCTCATTCCGATGCGGATGTTTGGCGATCAACTCCCGCGCCTTCCATCGCTGCCAACGGTAAGGGTGACCCAAACATTCAAACAATGGTTTGAGCGATGACCGATCGGTGCTTGTGGCTAAGGTTGGCCGCCATACGGGAGCGGAAACCGAGTTGGTCGGGAATAGCCGATAGATCCGGCCATGCTCACGGTCCATTTTGCCTACGTGCGCGTAGAGATGGGCAACCTGGAAATCATACCAATCGCATACATACGCAGTACCATCTGGGCTGTCCTGTATGGCAACGGGTCGGAACCATTTGTCGTCGCTGCTTAGGATATCTTCGACATCGCGTGTCTCGAAGGTCGACCCTACCGCCGTCAACTGGGTTTGAATCAGCTTGCCGTGAAGCGGGTCGACTGCCAACATGGAGCGCGGCATCGACGCCTGAAAAGCGGTTCCCTCGGCCATCAACATTGCATGCGTGAAACGTTGAATCGGCGGGTGCTTCATCGGATCGAGGTAGCCGAATGAGTTTGGGTTGGAGAGCCCACCATGCTTGTTGAAACCCTTTCGATAGTAGGCTTCTTGAAGGTAATGAAAACCTCGCGTATCGCCCCCATTGTGTCCAGAGAAAATTTCGCCATGGTCATCAAAGGCAACTGAGAATGCGTTGCCTCCTCCCTCTGCAAAGATTTCGTACTGATGGGTGGTCGGATGATAACGCCAGATTGCTTGTCCCATCGATCGTTTCGCCGCTTCGCTTGAACCAAAACGTCGAACGTTGCCACTCACAGTGCTCCCTTGGGCGGCATAAAGCCAACCGTCGGGGCCCATGCACAAACTATTTACCACCGAGTGAGTATCCTCGAGTCCAAAGCCCTCAAGATGTACCTCGGGCGGACCATCGGCTTTCAAATCCCGATCCTTGTCCGAGTAGTAAAGCAGGTAGGGCGGGTTGAGTACCCAAGCTCCATCGCCGGTCGGTACCACCGCGGTGGCAATGTTCAGTCCATCCACAAAAACGGTCTCGGTTTCGAGGCTTCCATTTCCATCTCGATCCTCGTGTATCGTGATCTTGTCCGCACCCCGAACTCCTCCTTGTCCGGGCGGCAACGGTACGGAATCGTAAACCGTTCGCCAAAAATTATCCCGACTCAGACGGCGTAGGCCCGCCGGTTCGGGATACTGAAGATACTGAACGACCCACAACCGTCCGCTGGCATCGTGTACGGTGCTGAGCGGCTGACTGATCTGCGGTTCGCTCAAGATCGTTTCAATCGAATAGCCGTCGGCCAGATGAAACTTTGAAAGCGAATCCTTGGGGCTCAAGGCCGGCCCTTGACCTTGATCCTCAGGCCGTTGCGCCGATTGAATCAGCCCGGAAAAAATGGAGCAGACGACGAGGCTATTCGCTAACGCGCAAATCCGACTAAAAAACATTGCTGATTTCCTAAATCTGAACGGACCTCACGCACCTGTCCCCGAGACGATACCCCAACGATCATCGTCTTTTCATTTTAACCTGGAATACGAAACTACTTCGACAACCTGGCCCCGAGCGGTGCAAGTTCGTTGAACCGATCCACGTTTTCTTTTGCGGTCCATGCGATCCCGCGAAGCAACAGAACGCGAAAGATCGGGTCGTCGAATGTCCAACTATAGTGTCCTGGTATGCTCACAAAAACCCGACCCGGACCTTTCTCAAACGTCCAAAGCTGCGGAGTTGGCATGCCGTCTTCGGTGCTTGTGCCGAGCAACGTGACGTTCTCGACGCTGCCTGTGAGTCGCCAATAGCTTTCGTCGTATAGTTGCAACTGCTTGATATTTCGCAAAATAGGATGGTCGGTATTGTGCATGTCCAGTGTTAGCGGTCCGTGGCGATAACTGATGCTGCCCCCTTTGGATGCAAGCCCGATCCGCTTCGCAAAATCAGCAACGCGGTCGTCACCATTCACAGCCCAGTGGATATAAACCGCTCCTCCGCCCCGGGCCAAATAGGCATCGAGATCTTTCGCTCGATTGTCATTCCAAGCGCCCTTCTGGAAAAAGACGACGATGTCTGCATTGTCCAATTGCTCGAGGCTTGGGAAATCCCACGCCGCCGTGACGGTGACGTTCGGCGCTGCTGCGAGCAACTGACCCCACTGCAATTGCCAAGCAGGGTAGTCGTGCTCGCCCGGTCCATGATCCTTTTTGCCGGACACAAGCACCATGTTGAGTTTCTTCGGATCCTTGGCTGGCAACACCGAACCCGCCAGTACCTCTGCCAACTCGGCTCGCGTTCGAATCGGCGGTGCTTTCAATGGGGCATCCATTGGCATCTGCGGAGGCTGTGTCAGCAAATAAGTCATCAGATCGCGCAGTTGGTCTTTCGACAATTTTTCGTGCAAGCCAACAGGCATAACCGAAATTTGCGATGGCTTCATCTGTTCGATGTCCGCCTTGGCAAGGATCGTCGAATTGCCATTGGCGTCCCCCAAAACGAGTTGCCCAGAATCATCCCGGAGCACCCCCGTCATCACCCTCCCGTCGCTCATCGAAAGGATGTGACCGATATAGTCGGGATTGATGGCGAAACTCGGATGGACAATGTCCCGCATGACCGATGCATAATCGCGATGGATTAGATTGGACAAATCGGGGCCAATCTTGGCACCTCCTCCCTCCATCGCATGGCATTTGAAACAGCCTGCCGACTCGCTTTGAAAGACGCGTCGACCCAAACCCCAATTCCCGCCTGCAAGCTCCGCAATCGCCCTCGGCTTTTCATCGCTCAATTCTGTTGCCGCTTTCGATTGGACCCACGGCAAGTAGAAACGATTCAAGGGCAACGGTCGCCTGCGAGCGTCCTCGGCCGTGAAATACGAAACTTGAAGATTCGCCTGGGCATCGCTGGTCGTCTCGAGTTTGATCTCCAAATCCAACCATTCCGCCACATCCTCCGGGCATTGCAATCGCACTCCATGCAGACCGTCGCTTTGCAACGATTCGATTTTGCCAACGGATGTTTTGACGGACATCGGATGCGTGGAGGATAGAACCAAGGTCACGGACTCGGCGGGCCACTCATAATCGATCTTCGATCCGGGCTGTACGATCGGACGCAACACTCGATGCAGGTCCAATTTTGAACGCAACGTCAACTCACCCTTATCGCCTATCGACGACCACAGGGCATCATGCTGTGAACTGCCCGCCGTGAACTCACGCGCAACCTGCAGATTAAGGTGCGGCAGCCAACCGGTGATACCAACAGGAAGATCCTGGACTTGATCCGCCGACTTCCAAGTCGCCTGCACACCGTGCAAAGCAAAGTCCAAATCGATCTGCGGATGCTGCTTGGCCATTGCCGTTGTGGACAGATCCTCTTCGCGTGGCAAGGTCACGGCGTAATGCGAGTTCGCATTCATGGCTGCGGTACTCACGATCATCGTGCGTAAATCGCTTGTCAACGAAGCGCCTGCGACTTGCAAACGGTTTCGCCGCGATGCAAGCTGTCGCTGCACAACGGCATAGGGTGGCACCAGCGTTTCAAAGCGATCTCCTGCCCTGACGAACTCTCCGTACTCTACTTGAATCTTCTCTGCTACCTGGTGCAGCTTGAGCGGGTCCAAGGGCCGGTCGAAAGCGATGCGAATCTCGTTGGGCGACTCGGGCCATACCGCTACCGGTTGCGGTTTCGCTGGGTCCGAGTATTGGATTCGAAAAAGTTTCCCTTTGCCCGTCGGCCCGGTACCCCAGTCGGGTGGACCGCTGTGGCATGCGACCACAAAATCACCGTTGGGGGCCACGCAGCCATCGATTGTCAACATCTGAAGGGCGGCGAACAATTGCGTCGTTGCCACGTAGCCAGCCTCCGTTTTGAACAACTGGGTGCGCCAGAGTTTGCCGCGCGATTCGCCGCATACCAAAGCCTGCTTGGCCCATGAAGCTGGACCAAAGGTCGGCCCGCGATTGACCGGATAATTAAAAACCATTCCACAAGTCGATTGATGCTGCGGCCCGTAGTCAAACGTCGACGGCTCGTCGATCACATCAGGATTGTGACGAGGATGGCGGGGAGGGAACCCATAGTGCCGTCCGGTTTGAATATGCAGCAGTTCGTCAAGAGGATTGCCGTTGGGTAACCACGTGGCCCCCTCTTGCTCGGAACAAAAAAGATCGCCAGCTTCATTGATCGCAAATGCAATCGGGAATCGAATGCCCGTACAAACCGTCTCGCGCTTGCTAAAATCCGGCGCGATCCGCTGAACGGTACCTCGTTCGCTTTGAATGTCGTAGGCCGCTTTGCCGGCCGGGTCAACCATATAGGGATTCGCATAGTTTGCCGTTCCCAAGCCAAAATACAACGCCCCCTCTTTGTCCATCGCAATCCCAACCGCATCGACGTTTTGGGATATTTCGGTCCACCCTTTCGCAATCACCATTTCTTCGTCCGCTTTCCCGTCGTTGTCTTTATCGACGATGAACGAAACTTTTCCTTTGCTGGGAACAAATGCACCCCGACCTTGGGGATAGTTGGGCGGCGTGAGCACCAGACCAAGTGGACCGCGAAGTTGCCCCTCGTTTTTCCAAAAAAGTTCTGCGGTGTCCTCCAATCCATCACCATCTGAATCCTTTAATAGGTGCAAGTCGCCGTTGTACCCGAGGGTCATGAGTCGACCGTCATCGCGAAAACGGACATTGTTGATGTTGGTAAGGTCCACTGGCAATTCTCGAACGGTGAAACCCGGAACCAACATCTGCACCGGTGGGGGATTTTCTGCTTTTACCAATGGCTCCATGTCATGGAGCTTTAGTTCCTTTGGCAATTGATCCGCAAGTTTCGCATGCTTTTTACTCAAGTAGTCACGAACGCTCTGCGATTCGTCGCCGCTCAAGATGCGATCGTAGACGAGCACTTCGGCAAGATCGCATTTCAACGGTCCACGCACGCGATGATCGCCAGGTCCGTTGGTATAGAAGCGGGCTGCCAACGTCAGTTGGTCGATAGAAATGGCGCCGGGCTCAAGAGGCCGTTGGCCGGTAGGCTGGCCGTCCATCCACAATCGCACCTCTTTTTTTAGCGGGTCGACTACTGTTTCAAGAGTGTGTAGAGTGCCAAAGCGCACTGACTTGCTCAATAAATTCCGGGCGCCGCCGAAGCCAACACCTTCGATATTGATATGCTGAAAACTGGAGGAACCGCTCGGACCCAGGTCTATATTGAAGCCCGATTCGTAGTCCCTTTTGCCGACCGCATTGGTCGCGAAAAGGCCTCGGAAGTCTCCTAGATTCTGATGGGGCGCCGCAACAATGAATACGGTCAACGCGCTGGCTTGGCCGGCCACCGAAATGCATCGCATGTGATCGGTGTCGCCGTCGAACCGAACCGTCCAAACATCGCCGATTCGAACGAGCTTGGGCTGATCCTCAGCTCTATCTTGTAGGAAGTGTCGCGAGTTGCCCGAGCCGTCTTTCCATTCGGCGAGCGAAACACCAGCACTTGTACTGCGATCTTTGCTGACGCCGTTTGCCGTTGGAATTGCATAGGCGTCCAACCATAACGCCAATCCTTCACGAACGCGAAGCTGTTTGTCAGCCCACGAAACCGTTTGGGAGATCGCGATCTGCGGCCACACGAGGATTGCAATAATGGTGAAACAGATAGGCAAATATGCGCATGCGGACCGCCCTATTAGGGAACGGCAAAGGGATTGCATCATTGGAAGTGGCGGGAGGACTTTTGGATGTGGTGAAGGACGAAACACAAAAATGCATTGTATCCCAAAGTCCGCAACCAATATGCCCGCGCGTAATTCACCGTACCGCTTGCGCCGAAAAATCTATCCTTATCGTAGCGGAGGTCGCCAGACCTCCGTCATCACAACGGAAACCGCATCACAACGGAAACCGCATCACAACGGAAAC
>JANODW010000295.1:0-1454 GCA_031412875.1 Pirellula sp.
GGAGCCCGTCTGGCCCGCAACATCGTGGGAAAGATGGGGGATTGAGGGCTGAGCGAATCGATGCTGGTCGTGGTGGTGACGAGTTCTGTATTGCGAAAGACCCCTGGGTTTTGGCGGATCAAGGAGTTGCCCGTGTCGGTAATGCTGCTCGGCAACTTGATCAGCTTGCGCCCGACCCATCGGGTGTAGTCATTGGAGTAGTTGCTGCCTCGATGCGGGGTGCCGATGGTCACGACCCGTTTGATCGCATTGTTTGGGTGGAAGAAGAGCGCAGCGGCTAGCCGTTGCCGTTCGATTTCTTCTCCTTTGACCTTCTCGAACGCTTCGTCGCTCAAGATGCGCCAAAACTCTTCGCCGCTTTCCAAAGTCTGCAATCGCGAAACGAGCCCTCCCATGCTATGCCCAACCAGCACCATTTGGTCGAGGACGGGATGGACGGAGTTGGGATCCAGAGTCCGCCGCAGTTCGAAAAGGTCGCTTCGCATCTGCGTAGCGCTGATCCAAAAGGGTTGGCCGGTCGGGTATTGGTAGAACCAAAATTGGTAGTTTCGCCGAAGTTCTTGGAACGAACGCAGGTCATTGAACATGGGCATCCAGGTCAATGGACTGGACCATAGCCCGTGCACCATCACGACCGGAATGCGATTCGGATCGTACGGTTCGAGCATGTAGATGCCGCGTAACTTTTCGGTCTTGTGCGGATCCAAGAGTCCCAACGTGCTATTGGTTTGCTCGCGAAATTTTGGGTTGTCCAAGAAGTAAGCAAGCGGCGTGCTTAAATCGGACTGCAAGGGAACTTTGCGGTCATTCAATTCGATATCGGTCGAGTCCAACGGATCGTGCAGTTCCAGAATGCAGGGATGCCGATGTTGCGAATCGCGAGAAGCGACGACGTTCGGCGATGTCACCCGAAGCAATGCGGTTACAGGAAAAGAAAGTCCCTCCGGATAAAATTTTTCAATGGGCCCTTCATCCTCGTGCGACTTCCGGACCGCGATCATCGGCACTCCGACACCGTAACTGACATTGGCCGATTGAAGTCCTTTGACTTGAAAATCGGAACAAAACTTGAGCCCTTCAAAATCGGAATCGTGCCACTTGCCCCGCGATACCACTTGCACATCGTAGTCTTTTTTCGAGGTGGTGATCCGATAGCTGTTGCCCGGCTTGAGGTTGCCTTGGCTGCTCACCATCCGGAGCGTGGACTCGAGGGCTGCGTTATAAAGATCGCAAGCGCCGCGAAACTGCGGGTCGTAGGGATTTCGCGAGACATCTAACTCCGGACAAAACAGGTACAAGTAGGCGTTGCTGACAGCCACGGTATACATGTCCAACGCCTGCCCCTCCAAGCTCGCCCGCTCGGCCTGCTTGCCAATCGTGTAAGCCAACTCGGAGATCGCATAGATTTTTTCAGCACCTTTTTCGTCCATCGCAAGCTCTTGCAACTGGACCAA
>JANODW010000296.1:0-3637 GCA_031412875.1 Pirellula sp.
TACTTACGCACCAAACGTCCAAAGTTGAGTCCATCGTAGAATGCGCACACGAGATTCCGCATCCGATCCATGGCTTTGAGATACTCTGGCTCCCAACGGCGAAGCCTCTCTTCGCTGGGATCATTGGCATCCAACGCGTCCGCGATCGCATCCGAAGCCATCGAGGCTGAAGTCAACGCGAGCATCACGCCGGACGAGTAAAGCGGATCGAGAAAGCCAAAAGCATCCCCGACCAGTACCCAGCCATCGCCGGCCGCCTTCTTGGCTTTGTACGAGTATTCCTTCTGAGCCTTGTAATCCCCCTCCCGCACCGCTTCTGCAATTCGCGGCTGTACCCCAGGACACCGAGCCACTTCCTCCATGTAGATCGTCTCGAGATCCTTGGTGGCCCGATTCTTGAATAGGTAATCGTAGCCGGCAACCACCCCGACGCTAACAACATCGTCGTGCAAGGGGATATACCAGAACCATCCTTTTTTCTCCTTAGTTTGAATGACGATCGTACCCCCGGAATCAATACCCGGCTCTCGCTTGGCACCTTTCCAATAAGTCCAAATGGCAGCCTTCTTGAGCACAGGATCCCATTCTCGCAGATCCATTCGGTCCATCACTATCGACGATTGACCGCTCGCATCCACCACCACCTGTGCCCGCACCTCTTTCTCCTCTTCCCCCTCCAACTTGACCTTAACTCCGACGATGCGTTCTCCGTCGACCAGAACGTCCAAAACCCGCGCTCCCTCATGCACCGTCACCCCGTGCTCGCGGGCATTATGGATCAGCATATGATCAAATTCGCTTCTCAAAACCTGCCAAGATTGAGACCGCTCATGAGGGTCGTATTGGCTAAAACGAAAAGGCTCCGAAAGCTTGCCCTGCTCATTGATGAACTGCACTCCATACTTCTTGGAGAAATGGCTCGCCTTCATCCGGTCCAACATCCCCAACCGCTCAATCACAGGATAGCAATACGGGATCAAGGACTCCCCAATATGAAACCGTGGGAAATGCTCACGCTCGAACAATGTCACCTTGTATCCGCGCTTCGCAAGCAATGTTGCTGTAGCCGATCCCGACGGCCCCCCGCCAATCACAATCACATCGCAAGCATTTACCGATTGAATCATTGCTACTTCTCCGGTTGGGAATCCCTAAGTCTGAACCACTGCAGTCGCACTGTACCCGGAATAATAGTCGTCCAAACAACAGTCGTCCAGACAGGAAAGTTCCGAAATCGACCTGATTTTGAAGTTTGCAGTTGCTTTCAGCACTTACCTTAGCGGAACGGCGCAAGCCGTCCGGTCTGGACCTGTAAGAAACCTCTGCCATCTCAGCCGCGACACCGGAGGGCTCGCGCCCTGCCGCGCGTGAAAGTGAGCACCCTCCCGATGAAAACACACTACCTTCTATTTTTTCAAAGGCGAAGGAGTGCCAAGCGGTTCCGCCGCTAGGACTTGTTCTTGTCGAAAGGTTTCGAGGGCTTGTCGATTGGACGGAAAAGCCATCCGATCCAAGATTTCAGTCGACACCGACGACCACATCCAAGCGGAAACTTCGCTCGCTTCCTGTCGTATATTTTGGCCGTTAACCATGCAAGCCGAGAAGAATATGTCGAGGACTGGCAGCACGACCCCTCGATAGATGTACGAGTTGGGTGCCGTCATGAGGAAGTGCATTTGGCCGACGGAAATCCCCAACTCTTCTTCGATCTCTCGCCTTGCAGCGTGCTCGGCACTTTCGTTGGGATCGACAAAGCCGCCTGGCAGTCCGAGCTTACCCATCCCCGGTTCTCGGGCTCGTTCTATCAACAGGACTTGGCCTAGGCCGTCGAAGATGATCGCGCCGACGGCAGTCACCGGTCCAAAGAAGCTTGTATGCCCGCAGCGTTCACAGCGGAAGGGACGACGTGGGCTGCCATTCGCCCTTTGGGCACCGCAAGCGGGACAGAACCGATAGGCTTCTGATAGTTCCATTCGTTCCATCGCGATTTTATCGTGCACTTGCTTGGATGGCAGCTTTTCGAGCGGCCTCGAACTCGTCACCGGGAGTCCAGGATTGCATCTGGTCGGCATTGGCCGCGATCCAACCTACATGGAATAGGAGTTGCACATCGAGAACGGCTCCGGAAAGATCCCAACTCGGGTCATACTCATCGGAACGTTGGTGGTAATGCTTTTCTGTCCAAGCGTCCAACTGTTCTTTGCCCCATCCGTCCGGCTTGCCGATGACGGCATGTCCCGAATGCAAATAGACGCCTGGAACACCGACTTTCGCAAGTGAAAACTGATCGGAGCGGTAGTAAAATCCTTTGCTTGGTTCCTTGTCAGGCACCACGACTCGCCCTTGGTATTTGGCGACCGCCTCGACCCATTTGTCGAGCGAGCTTTTGCCGAACCCGATCACGTTCACATCTTTGGTTGGACCGAGAAAATTGACGCCGTCGATATTCACGACCGCCGACTGCTTGCCGTTGGGGATCGGCGGGTGTTCCGCAAAATACTTTGAACCCAATAGGCCTTGCTCCTCCGCTCCGACGCAGGCGAACACGATCGATCTCTTGGGACGAACCGCGCTTTCGGTGATCGCTTGGGCTATCGACAACAGCGCTGCGGTGCCGGATGCATTGTCGATCGCACCGTTGTATATGCGATCGCCGCGTGCATCGCGTTCAGCAGCCATGCCGATATGATCATGATGGGCCATAAAAAGCACAGTTTCGGTGGCCAGCTTGGGGTCGCTGCCCGGCAGGTAAGCCAACACGTTTGCAGTGGACTTCTCTCGAATCTCGCACTCAATCGTTGTATTTAAAGTCAATCCGAGCGGGACGGGTTGGAAGTCCCTCGATTGTGCCTTTGCCCTGAGCGTGTCCAAATCAAAACCAGCATGGGCTACCAACTTGGCGGTCGCGTCGTTGGTCATCCAGCCCTTCATGTTGATTCGTGGGGCGGAGCTGTCCTGCAGTTCAAATTGCTCGCCTGTCCAAGACGTTTCGATGACCGAAAAAGGATACCCCGCCGAAGGGGTCGTGTGAATGATGATGGCCCCCGCGGCCCCTTGCCTGGCAGCGCTCTCGTATTTGTAATCCCAACGTCCATAGTACAAACGTCGGGCGCCTGCGAACAAGTTAGGATCGGACTCAGGATCGTTGTTCATCATTAACAAGATTTTTCCTTTGAGATCCTTTCCTTTGAAGTCATCCCATTGGTACTCAGGAGCTTGGATACCGTAGCCCACAAAAACGATTTCTGAATTGGCGATTTCGATTTTGGGTTGAGGCTGGCCTGCAACCGCAATGTAATCTTTGAAAAACTGGAAATCGATGGACGAAGCCTCTTGGTTTGATCGGATCGTCCAAGTCTTTGCGGGCTTGGAAGTCAATCCGAGCATGGGGAACTTTTGGCGGTACGACTTCGCACCTGGGAGAGGACCAATCCCCATCCGTTTGAACTGGGACTCCAAGTAAAGTTGGGTCAATGCATCGCCGGTAGATCCAGGTCCACGCCCCTCGAGAAGATCATCCGCCAAAAATTGCAAATTACCATGGATCGCGTCTTGATCGATCCGGCTTGCAATCTCAAACGCTTCAGCCGACATCAGTCCTTGTTCAACCGACACATTCTGTGCCGAAGAAAATTGC
>JANODW010000297.1:0-8726 GCA_031412875.1 Pirellula sp.
CGCCCTTTTGGAACGATTTGCAAATAACGCCGGTCTTCGATCGACGCGGCAAATTGGTGAACTACGTTGGGGTACAAAATGACATCACCGAACGGATGCAGATTCAATTTGCGTTGGAATTTGCAAATAAAGAAGTAAAAGCGGCCAGCGATGCGAAAAGTTCCTTTATGGCGAACATGAGTCATGAACTTAGGACTCCGATGACGGCGGTCATTGGATTCGCAGATATGCTTGCGGCCGAACTGCAAGACACTCCCCACCTCGAGAAAATTAGCACGATCAAACGGAATGGTGAATACCTTCTGACCCTGCTAAATGACATTCTGGACCTATCGAAAATCGAAGCCGGTCAACTGGAAATCCAGTCGCATACGTTGAACCTGCGAGAATTGATATCCGAAGTCCATTTGTTGATGGAAGTCCGTGCCATGGAGGAGGGCATTCCACTCGCCTTTATCTGGAACTCAGATGCACCGGCAGAGGTCACCGCAGATGAAACCCGCGTACGGCAGGTTCTGGTCAACCTGATTGGCAATGCGCTCAAGTTCACCAATCAAGGAGAGGTGCGAGTCGAAATCGGAACCGATCGTGACGTTTCTCCGCCCCGACTTAACATTTCGGTTTGCGACACGGGCATCGGTATTCACGAAAGCCATCTTGCCGAACTCTTTACTCCCTTTAGCCAATCGGGAGTCTCGCGACGCAGGCGATTTGGAGGAACCGGACTGGGATTGAGTATCAGCAAACGCTTGGCCGAAGGGATGGGTGGTTCTATCTCCGTAAAAAGCCGATTGGGAATAGGGAGCTCCTTCACCTTCTCCCTTCCATTGTCAGAACAGCAAGCGAACAACAAAGACGTATCCCAGCCTAAAACACGACGCGACAAGGAGTCCGCACTTCGTCAAGAATTCCCAAAGCTGCACGCTCGCGTTTTGCTTGCAGATGACCGGCGCGACATTTGGCGAATCGGAAAATACTATCTGGAAAAGTCTGGTGCCAACGTCACCGTCGTTGAAGACGGATTGCAGGCCGTCGAGGAAGCTCAGAGGGCCGACAAAGAGGGACGCCCATTCGATCTCATTTTGATGGATATGCAAATGCCTGTGATGACTGGGAAAGAGGCGGTCGGGGAAATCCGTCAACTGGGCTTTCACATGCCTATCATTGCATTAACGGCAGACGCGATGCAAGGAGAACGAGAGGCTTGCATCGAAATGGGATGCGATGACTATTTCCCCAAGCCGATCGATGGAATACGTCTCCTTCAGTTGATTGAACATCATCTCAAAAAGCGTTGAAGTGTGCAGACACAGTAGCGGAACGGCGCAAACCGTCCGGTAAGAACCTCCAAACAAACTCGACCATCTCAGCCATATCGCCAAAGCTCCTGCAACCTCCCTTCCGACCGAGTGGATCTATATCGCTTCCGCTCTGGCACTTAAAAAACAATCCCTCGCTACCATTTCAAATTAGGTTTTCCTAATCAAAAACGTCAGCGAGGGATTTGCGTGCTTACATGCGTTGAGCAAAGGTCAGTCGCGTTAGATTCTAGCCAAAAGGCGTAGAAAACAGCAAGTTAGTCCGGAACGCTCAGAGGCGATTTGGCACGCATTGTTCTTCAAAACTATTTGAAACCTTTTATTACCAAGGTTTGACTTTCCAACCGATGTAAAAGCCAGCCAAAAATGCTGCGCCTGCCATCATGGTTGGATTCTTGGCACTGTAAGCTTTGACGGACGAGCAGACGGTGTCACACATCTGTTGAAAGTCAACGCCTTCATCGGCCGTCGATCGAGCCATTTGACTAATTCCTTGTTCCGAAGGCCGCTTTTCCGCGGGTTTGGATTGTGTTGCTTGGGACATTCTATACTCCTATTCATTTGAAGATTTTTGTAAACCACGAACTAGTTGTTTGATCCATTTCACGTTGTTTGAGAGCTCAGAACTTGATCTACCAAACGCTCTCATTGCGGTTCTTAATCGGTATACCCCCAATGCTATTAGTCCAACCGAAACTAATATCAGGAGTATTCCAATGAGGATTTGAGCTTGCCACGGCTCCCAGCCAAACTGAGCGACCAGGAAGCTACAAATCCCTAGAGCTAATAACGGCAAGCTTGCTAACATGGAACATGCGCCCGCGATCACAATGACACTTGCGAGCACCGATCTCTGCGCTGCTAATCTTGCGTCTGCTTTTGCAAGTTGCACCTGTAGCTCACTCACCTCGATGATATCGACGGCCATTTCAGACACCGAGTGCATGAAACCTGCAAGCGGATGCGTGGGAGAACTGGTGTGACTTACCGTTCTTGCTTGTATCATTTCGACCTCGATATCAACCAGCCAATGATCCCACCCAAAATAAATCCTCCTACAAGCGCCGATGCGGGATGCTTTGATACAACCGAATCTACTTGGTGCTTCACCATTTCTAGCGTTGTGTCACTAGAGGCTGCATCGCTAGCCATGATGCGAGCTTTTGTAGTCTGGCCATTTGTTTTCACTTGTTGAACTAGGCGAGAATTTTTCATTTGTGACTTTGTTAGCAAAGGTGTGAAATTGTCGCGTGACATAGCTCTTACCCATGGTAAATGCAAAGGCCATTGCCATCTTCGCAACCCCTCCGAAAAGGCTCGGTCGCGCTTGGCGTTCAGGCTGGTACGAGGAACTCTTATAAACCGGTACCGTTGTTTTGGGAGTTCCCGAGAGGCTCTTGACGGTTACAAATCCTAAAATGGCACTGCCTGCAAGAGCAGCAAGAGGCGCTGATTTGACATGCTCCCTCCAATCGGTCAGGCGTCCTGCCTCGGTCTGCAGTTCTGCCACTAAATGGATTCGCTTCGCACGGATAGTTGCCATGCGCTCTTGCAGGTCAGTTCCAATGTCTTCAGGATTCATCGCCAGAACCCTATCGCTTGGAGCACATCGAGATACCGATAGCGATGCCGGCCAAGACGCCCAGGCCAGCAACCACTGCTATCGATTCCGCAGGGCGACGCGTGATCGTTTCCTTAGCGTACTCGTAACCTTCACCTGCACGTTGGCTAACCTGCTTCATGCCTTCATCGAGCATTTCAGTGGCTTGGCTGTACACTTGCTGCCCCTTGTCGGCAACGGTTTTGTAAGTGTCTTCTGCCTTGTCGTGCAAAGTGGAGAGGAACGCCTCGGCTTGCTCGCGGGTTTGGCCGGCTTTACGCTCAATGAGACCTACTAGCTGGTCCATGTTGCCCTGGACGCGAGTTAGATCGTCATTGGTGATTTGTCCAAACTTTTCTTTTACCTTACCAACAACGGATTGCCAATTTCCACTCATTTTTTCTTGCGAAACCATTTCATAACTCCTACGGGTACGTGTTGGACTCAACTCGAGTCTTGTTTGATAGTACGTGAATGCATCTAGCGTGCCATTGACTTAAAAAATCCTATCTTCATTGCCGAGAGAGTATTTGGCATGAATAAGCGCCTATGTTCATTGCGGCAGAGGCCGGATGACCGTCATAAGCCTCCTCTACCCCTACCAGGTCGGTCGCTTGCGTACCATCTTGATGTGTGCCGTAGCAATTCGCATCGCTATTGAACACCAGCTTCCAAACGCCCGGGAACGGCAGTCCGATCCGATAATTGTCCTTGCGGTGCTCGCTGAATTTCAAAACCACGACGACGTCGTCTCCGGGCCCGCCTTCCTTTCGCCTGTGAAATGCTACGACTTTGTCTATCTCGTTGACATGGAAAACGTTTGTTGTTTGACCTGTAAGACCACTGGTCATCCCATCGAGGTTACGACGCAACCGAGCCAGATCGCTCACCATTTGCGTGACATCGCCGTATTTCCTAGCACGATCCCAATCGAGCGGATCGGTGTCTTGAAACCAGCGGTCTTCCAGGAACTCTTGCCCCTGAAAGAGCATAGGAATACCTGGAGAAGTCATCATCAAACAAGCGCCCAACGTAGAACGTTTTATTGCATACCTGTTTGGCTCTTCACTGCTATCTATTTCGGAAACGACCCGCTTTTTCCCATTCGCGACTTCATCATGGGATTCGGTGTAAACGACTCGCTCAAACACGTCATGGTTATATTTGTGCATGATCGCGCCACAAATTGAACCCATGGATCGCTCCTCATCGCTGATCGCAATGAGCGCTTGACGCACAGGATGCACGAATCCCGCATCCCACTGCGTATCAAAGTTCCCCCCTCCGAATTCCGCCTTTTCAGTAAGGAGTTTGTTATTCTGCAAATCCTCGGCAATCGTGATTTTCCCTGGAAATCGGCGACTGACCTCGGAATTGATCCATTGCATCAAACTTAAGCCATCTTCATTGACATTGCTTTGATTGTGGTCCGATGCGCGGATGTAAAGGGTCATGTCATAGCGCAAGCCATCGGCGCGATAGTCCGCGAGCCACATCATGGCATTATCAAAAATGTATTTTCGAACTTCCTCTCTTCCATAATCGGGCCGTGTATCTCCCCAAGGAGTTGCCGAACGCCAGTCATTGTAAAAATAGATGCCACCTTTCTCGTTTTCGCTCCAACCATCAAAACGCCATAGGTCTAAATCAGACGGTCCGAAGTGGTTGTAGACGACGTCCACGATCACTGCGATTCCCAATCTGTGCGATTCTCGAATGAATCGTTTGAGACCTTCCACGCCACCATAGGCGGTTTCCACCGAAAACGGGTGTGCGGGGTTGTAGCCCCAGGAATAATCCCCCGCAAATTCCGAGATCGGCATGATCTCCACTGCATTGATACCCAAATCCTTGAGAAAAGGCAGCTTTTCGATCGCCGTGTCGAACGTGCCCGGCTTGCCGTCTTTCGCGTGAAAGGTACCGATGTGCATCTCATAGATAATCATTTCGTTCCATGCGGGCATCTGAAACACATCGTCTTGCCAATCGAATTCGTCCGATACGATGATGCCATGCCCCACCGAATTCGTAACTTGCCTCGCCCGTGGATCAATACGATCGACAACCTCGCCGTTGAATCCGATCGAGAACTTGTAGCCTTGGCCAACCATGGCTTCCGAAACACTTGTAGTCCAATTGCCGTGTGCGTCTCGAACACATGGGGTCTGGCTTCTATCCCATCCATTGAAATCTCCGACCACCGAAACCGACTCTGCATTCGGCGCCCAAACAGAAAAACGAAAGCCTTTCTCCACCTTCACGCAACCTAATTCCGTTCCCGTTCGTTGCTCAATCTCCGTTGACATCTTTTTTCCTCAATTGAAATGGTATGGATTCAAGGCGGTCGCCTCAGATGAATGAACGCATTTGGCAACTCCCAGACCAAAAGGCAATTGCGACCGTTTACGGTCGGTGAACGCTCATGCTGTATGATAAGCCATCACATCGAGCATCGTTGGATGCTTTTGGTGGCGGTTGATCATTTGCTTTCGGCGTTGTGAGTCGCTATTCCATCGCCTTCTATCGGGATCTACCGAGTGGCTGCCGATGCATTTCTCCGGGGGGGAGCTTGGGAACATCGTTTGCGTAAGAGGCAGAGCCGACAAAAGTCAACTGAAGCGTGCGTGCTTTTTGCCAAAATGAATTTTGCCGCTGCGGTTGTTCCCAACAAGTTGGAGCAAAGTGAATCCCTTTTAATCGATCTTCGAGCAAAGCAGTGCCCCAGTGAAAATGAAAAGTTTATCCCTTGAGACACGCAAAATAGCTGGTGTCATCCAGTTCACTTCTACCTTGATTTGCGGAGTCTTGATCGTTTTCATTTTGAACGCGGGACGGGATGTACTTATTCCTTTCGCGTTAAGCATCCTTTTTGCTTTCTTGCTGACCCCGAGCGTGAATTGGTTGCAAAAGCGTGGTTTGTCCAATCCGCTAGCAGTGACCGCGGTCGCCATCGGCGTGTTGGCTATGCTCGCGTTAAGCGCGGTCCTGATTTGGTCCAGCGTGTCGGATTTCGCATCGAATTTGCCTAAGTACCGCGGCGAGATCGTTGGCAAAGTGGATTTCGCTAATTCCTATGTCCGAGGCCTTACTGGTCAACTCAAAGGGCTAATGAAAGAGACACCCGAGAAGGCGTCTGACGATAAATCCAAGAAGCCCGTCGAGGGGTCAAAGGGAGGGGGCAATTTAAACAAACCCAGTGACGTCGCACCGAAAGATTCCTCGTCGAATGTTTCGGCAGAATCCAATTCCACGCAGTCTGCCGACAAAGACGTCGGCGATGGAACTGCCGGTAGCAGCGCGGAGAACCCTGTTTTCGTTACTCAAACAGAGCAAGGGGTCGAGTTCCCTTGGCAAGCCTGGGCAGGAAGCGCGGGAGCTATTTTCGGTCCTATCGGAAACGCAGGATTGGTAACCGTATTCGCATTGTTTCTCTTGATCAATCGGGATGATCTTCGCGAGCGATTCGTTGCCGTGGTGAGTCGGGGTAACTATGTCGTGACCACCGAAGCGATCGCAGAAGCAACTCAGCGTATCAGCCGATACTTGGTAGCTCAATTGATTCTGAATGCCTCCTATGGAATCGTATTTGGACTTGGACTGTATATCATCGGAACCGTTTATTCACCCGATGCGGGCTTTCCAAGCGTTTTGTTTCTGGGCGCCATGTCGGGTTTGGTTCGATTTGTACCCTACTTCGGAGCTTGGGTAGGCGCGCTACTGCCATTGACGGTGGCTATCGCAGTGTTTCCCGGCTATGGCGTTTTCTTTTCCGTGCTTGCGCTCGTGGTGGTGCTAGAGTTAATATCCAACAACGTGGCGGAGCCTTGGATCTATGGCGCCAGCACAGGTGTCTCCTCGATTGCAATCATCTCCGCAGCCGTATTTTGGGGTTGGCTTTGGGGAGTGGTCGGACTGTTGCTCGCAACTCCTCTCACGGTTTGTCTCGTGGTTTTGGGACGTTATATTCCGAGACTACGTTTCTTCGTAACCCTCCTGAGCGACGAAAAACAAGTGAAGCCGGACCAACGTATCTATCAACGCCTGCTCAGCGGCGAAGCACACAAACTGGAGGAGGCGTTGGAAGACGAAGCCAAGCCTAGGAACGCGATCGAATTCGTCGACGAAGTCCTGGTTCCAACTGCAAAACGCATTTTGCGCGGCTTTCAAGGCGAAGACTCCAAGGATGTCGAATTTTCTCAGAAACTCCTCGATATCCTTCACAACGATAAACTAACACATCTTTTGGACCCCACCAAGAAACCAAGTGACCCGGCTATCGCAGAGGTCGTCGTTCCGAGTTCGGAGAGACCGACCTGCTACGGGGTCGCAGCCAGGCACCTGGGCGAAACCATGATCCTGAGCGCAACTCAGAGAATCGTAAAAGACTTTCTCCACCTTCAGTTGTCCGACTCCAGCCACTTGCCTGAGCACGAAACAGTAGCCATTGTTGAATCAAACCCCATGGCAGTGCTCATCGTCTGCCTTCCTCCGCACGGTATCACCCAGACGAAATTTTGGTGCAAGTCGCTTCGCTCGTCTGGGTACAAAGGAGACATAATCGTTTTGCGTCCCGGCAAGTTTAGATACTATGATCGCATGTTAACCTCCTTGCGAAAGGCGGGAGCCACCGCAGTGACTACCTCCGTGGCACAAACAATACGACGGCTGAAAACCAACAGCGCCAAGGTTTTGCCTGAACCAGCCCTCTCCTCGCGATAACATCCCTCAAACTTTTACACTCAACCGAAGTGATCATATGGCTACTATTCTGATTGTTGACGACCGCCGTGATGCCGAACTCGTATTGGGCAGTCTACTGAAAGCAAAAGGCTTCTCCGTGCGAACCCTAAGCGATCCCACGCTCCTCGAAGAAACACTTCAAAGCGGCGGGATCGACGCAATACTCATGGACCTAAACATGCCTGAGATGGACGGTTGTGAAGCTACCCAGTTGATCAAAGCAAATGAGTCGCTTCGCAATATTCCCATCGTTATCTGCACCGCACACCCGTTAGAAGGGGACGAGCAACGCGCCCGCGATTCTGGATGCGACGGATTTCTAGAAAAGCCCGTAGAGAGCGAATTGTTGACTGCGCTCCTCACGTCACTGCTTTCGACTGAGCCGATCTCCAATGCGACCTCCATTGAGGAAATAGGAATCGAAGAACTCAACGAATCAAAACGGCCTGATCTGAATTCAACCGACCTAGCCTTGCAATAGTTCCGTCCCTTCGTATCCGCTACTCAAAATACTCGATTGGGACAGGTGAGTTGAACCACGTGCGATTGGCCATCGTCATACAGATCGAAGTGGTTCGACTCGGTCTTCCCGGAACCTGACGAATTTAGTTCGATCTCAATGGTCCAGTCCGAATTCCCCACCTTGATTTTCACACTGAATTGCTTCCAGGTGCTGGGCACGCTCGGATAGAACTCGATTCGATTACCTTCTCGCTTCATTCCCAACATACTTTCGATGGCAACGCGATACATCCAGGCTGCTGACCCGGTATACCATGACCATCCGCCACGCCCCATGTGCTGAGGATTCGTATAAACGTCAGCGGCCACGACGTACGGTTCTGCTTTGTACTTACCGACCTTTGCACTGTCTCTCGTATGCTGTATCGGATTGATGGATTGAAACATTTCAAACGCGAGATCTCCCTGACCCAAAAGGGTGGCAGCTTGAACCATCCACAGCGCAGCATGCGTATACTGACCACCGTTTTCGCGCACACCTGGCAAATAGCCTTGAATGTACCCAGGATCCGATGATGACCGATCAAAAGGTGGCGTGAACAACA
>JANODW010000298.1:0-10561 GCA_031412875.1 Pirellula sp.
GGTTTGGATCCCTTGGGGCGGAAACGAAAAAACCCTCAGGTTTTCGCCTGAAGGTTTTATTGTTTTCCGTTGCTTTTCTACCGAGCCTGTGGTTTGCAACCACTGTGGTTTGTGGCCACTATGGCTTGGTGAATTGCCCCAGTGCTTCTTCTTCTTCCTCTGGAATAATGATCCGAGGTGTTACGGTCATCATCAGCGTGTTGGTTTCCCGACCGATCGCGTTGTTCTTGAACAGGCGGTTCAAGTACGGGATCTTGCTGAGGATAGGCGTTCCGCGTTCGGTTCTACCTTCTCGCAGACGTTTGATGCCACCCAAGAGGATCGTACCGCCGTCTGGGACGCTGACCGTTGTTTGGACACTCGTGGTTCCGAGCGTCGGTTGCTGAACGGTAGTTCCCTCGACCACGTCGGCTTGATTGTCTCGGACACCGGTCAAAGTTCCGTTTGGATTCAGAACACTGGTACCGGTCTGAGCACTGCGTCGGCCCTGGAAAGTAAACTGTCGGTCGGCGGACTCAATTCGGGTGAACTGAGGAACCAAGGTCAATCGAACGAATCGCTTGTCTTGAGAAACCACCGATTGAACATTCATCTGTGTGCCTTCGTTGAGCACCACGATCACAGGACGCTGAGCAACAGAGAAGTCGCCCACCACGGGATCGAAGGAGATAACGAACGGCCGTTGCGACTGGTCGACGATGCTGGCGGTTTGACCGTCGAACATCGTAACCTTGGGAGCATTGAGCACGTTGGTACGGCTATTTCCCTGAACGGCTTGGAGGAAGAAGAAAAGCTCCAAGTCACTGAGGATGGCCAAACCGACTTGCGTTCCGGCGTCACCGGCATCCGGCGCACCGAAGGCAGGGGTCACACCAAAGTTGTTTCGAACTTGGAAGTCCAAATCGGTCGTGAACGCTGGGGCCGTCGAACCCACACCGGAAGACAAACCGATGGCAACACTCGGCGAACCTTGTTGACGACTCGGTGTCGTCGATCGGTTCAGCCTGTCGCGAATATTGAAGTCAAAGTCGAGTCCGATGCGTTCAAAGAACGTATCCGAAAGCTGAATGAATCGCACTTCGATCGTGACCTGCAAATTTTGAAGGGCACGCAGGGACTTCAACAAATTGGCGATCGCTTCGTGTGTTTCTTGCGGTGCGGTCACCACCAAGCTCAAATTCTGTCGGAACTCACGCATGGTCGAGTTACCACCCTGCGATTGCCATTGATCAGGAGAGATCGTGCTTTCGATCAATCCGATCAACTCAAAGTAGTTCGCCTGCGAAGCACCACCCAATCCTGTGGCATTGTAAGGCTGGCTGCCAATCATGGAGCCGGCCATCGCTCCGGGAGACATCGCATTCAATCCGCCCATCGTGTTGACTTGTGTCAGAATCGATGAGTTGGGATCGACGCTTGCCATCCGGTTCACTGCTACACCGGCTACATTGGGGTCCGCGACACTGGCTGACGCCATGTGTGTTTGGGCCTGATAAGCAGCTTGCAGAGCTCCCGCCATTCCGGTGTTGTAGTCCGACACAAAATTCGGGATCGGAATGACCAGATCTTTGACGTTGTACGTTTCCTGAATGAGCTGCTTCTTGCTGGAGCGACTGCTCTCGATCGTTAGCACTTCGTTCTTGATCGCGTAGGTCAAGTTGAGTTGCGACAGAATCAAGTTCAATGCGCTCTTGAGTTGAATGGCATTGCCCTTCAAGTCCAGAGAGACAGGCTGGTCGATCGTTATCCCTTCATCCTTGATCGAAAGATCATCGATAATGATTGGAATACCGGTCATTTCGGAGATGGTGTTCATCGCATCGGCGAGTGGACGTCGATCGAAGCTTGCCGAAAACGATTGGGTCAGTGCCTCTCGGATCTTTTTCTCGGCGGGGAGCATACGAATGTCTTCTTTGATCCCGCGACGGGTCGTCAAATTTCTCCATTCGAGGGCGGTTGGCCAAGTGAGCGAGTTCTCACCGTCGTAGGGCGTGGAGGCCTTTTCGACGGAGTTGAAGTGGTCGACCCAATTCTCTTCTTTCTTTTCGCGGATGGCAACTTGCTCTTCGACGCGGCGTTGGATTTTCGCCTTGTTGTAGAGCACGGTCGAGATCTCGCTATCAGGCAAAATCTCTTTTACCTTTTTGGAAACCTGTTCTGCCTCCGCATAGCGTCCCGCCTGAGTCAAATCGTTGTATTGATCTACAAGGGTTTGGACTTGGCCTTCGTTTTTTGTTTGCGTGGCGGCTTCGAGTTGAATCCTATCTTCGATCTGCTTGTTGCGTTGATCCAATGCGATCATGGACTTGTTTTGTTCAGCCCACTCCTCCATATGGTTGGTAACGCGATCGACCATGGCCAGCAAATTTTTGCGCTGGGCACCGTCGATTTCCGCTTGCGATACACGTTGTCGCAGAACTCGGAGCTTGTCGAGCGCTTCCATCGGCTTGTTTGCAGTCGCCATCTTCTCTGCATCTGCAATCTCGCCAGAAACTTCAGCAAACCACTTCTGCCGCTTGATCTGGTTCTCACGGCCCTCGGGGCTGAGAGAAGCCATCGGTGCAGGCGCACCGCTTGCGACTTGCAGTTGCGCAAGTTTATCCTTGAGCTGCGATCTCAAGCCTGGCTCGAGTTCGGATTCTTTCTGCCACGCTGCTTTGAAGAAGCCAAGGGCTGCTTCATTCTTGCCGGCCGAAAGGGCGGTGATCCCCTTTTGGTAGAGTTCTTCTCCCGTGGAAGTACCTCCGACAGCCCCTTGCGAGATGGAATCGTATTGCGAAAGCGTCCCGCTGGCAGGTGCTACTTTCGTCTGGTCCGACTTCGGTTGGAAGACGCCGGATTGGACGGAATTGGCAGCTCCGAATGGAGACGACTGCCCGCCTGCATTTTGAACATTCCCGCCGGGAACATTCCCAGCAGCAACATTGGCGGCAGCAACATTGGCGGCAGCAACATTCCCAGCAGCAGCATTGGCTGCCGGAACATTGGTTGCCGGAACATTGGCTGATGCAGTGGTTACACCCGACGGTGTGTTTCCGCGGAGCCGTTCGACACGGTCGACTTGCAACGCGACATCCCAAGGCTTGATTTGGCCTGGAGCGTACTCGCTATCGGGTACCCGGAGCGAATTTGCTTTTTGGATAAATTGCCGAGCGCTTGCGACATCGCCGCGGTCCAAAGCTATCTTGGCTTCTGCGGCGAGCCCAGCGGCTTGATCGCGGAGCGGATTGGCAGGACCTGCCGTCTGCTTTGCAGCCTGGAGCATTGCCGGTGGCATTGCTTGTGGCATTGCAGGTGGCAAACCGGGTAGCAACGTCGACGGAGGTGCTGGCAGCATGGAGCCTGCTGGGCTAGCGGTTAGCAAGCCTGGTGGCAATGGGCTGGTATTGGTGTTGGTAGGGTTGTTGCTTCGCAATGCGTTTGCCGTCCGGCTTGCTAATGCCGGAGCTGTTTGTGCGACTCGCATGGCTTGATCGAGCGCTTGCTGACTTAAGCCGCGATTAACAAATTGTTGTCGCGTTTGCTGAAGTTCAGAAGCCATCTCAGGTAGTTGTTGGGCCGCCAACGTCGCTTCCGCAAACGCCTGCGCAGCCGCCTCTTGTTTTCCTTCGCTCAACGCAGCACGCGCTTTGACCAACAAAGATCTTGCGCTTGCAGCCGCATCTCCCGACGGTCCATTCGCAGGCATTGTCCCAGAGGACAGGGCCGGAGGGAACATCGGTGGAAGAGCATTGTTTGTTGGGCTTTGAGCGACCGCATTCAACGCAGAGTATGCGATCGTTGCTACGATACCCGCCGACGCAGTCATGCCATAAGGCACGGAGGCGGGAGCGGATATCGCTGACATTGCTGCCAAAAACCGTAATGTTCGTAGGGGGTTGAAATATTTCAACGCGACACTCCTTTATCGCTCAGAGTCCAAAAAAATCGCTCATCATCTATCAATTATTGCAACGCGTTTCTTCACTGCGAGCTGCTTCCTTGCAACTCCCAACGTGTGGCACGCAACAATGAATTTTCATTTCTCTCTACCGGAATAGGTAGTGTTTCGGCATAAGGTCAATCCCACTTTTCTTCTAATGAGAAAGTTTTCCTCAAAAGTAGTTTGGGCAATTTCGAGACGCTTATGCAGCCTCTCTAAACAACCCGGATTAGCGCCGGATGTAACTTCCACCGATAGTCTGGGCAGGAGCGGGCAAGCTTAACACTTGCGACTTCGATTCCTGGTCGCGGTTGGCTGCGACACGGGTCGCTTCGAATGCTCCTCCGCCCGGTTGCATATCCGCCGGCGATCCGCTTTGCCGATGGGTCCGCAGTTGGTCCGCGTAGAAGCTACCTGTACTCGGTTCCATCGACTTGTTCACTAAGTTGGCGACGGGATAGCCCGACGGTGTGGATGCGTGCAAAGGCACTTGAGCGGGAGTGTTGGACAAAGTCGTGGATACCATGTTGGCGGAGCCCCCACGGGTTGGTGCGGCAGCCACCGAGTTGACCAAAGCAATATTGCTCGCAGGATTGCTGGCGGTTGCATTCGCAAGACCCAGCGATTCTGCTGTATAGTTGTCCACCAAACTCCCCCCATCGCCCACCCATTTGTTCCAAGCAGATTGGAGCTTGCTCAGCTTGGGATACTTATAAAACTCTTCGGTGGCAGCAGGCCAATCCCGGGTGTTCATTCCGCGCTCTAAGAACTTCACGAACCGCTGCGGTCCTCCTTGAGCGATGAGGAAACAAGAGAGACTGTACCCTTGTGCGTACAGCGGCATCATATCGGGCGGATAGTCTTCGAGGGCAAATAGTGTGTTGAAAGGAATGCCTCGCCCCTCGCGCAGGTAACGAACCAACATCACGTCATGCTTGCTGCGTTCGCTCTGATGTTCGACCGTCGTGCATACCCCTTCGTCGGCCCATCTTGGAATTGGCTTGCCCAATTGCGCAAGATGGCTCGCGATGATCGTGTGTGTGATTTCGTGCGGCAAGACGCTATCGATGATCCGCTCGGGTGTGCCGGAAACCATCATGGTGAAATTGGCGACGCCACCTGGCACCAACGAGTATTTTGTCTCGCCGCTGGCAGGTTTGTTCGGGCCGTCGTTGACAACCAACGGACAGCGTTTCGGCCAGTTCGGCAGCTCTTTTCCAATCCAGTGGATGGCAAGCTGCTTGCGGCTCGATTCGGCAATCTTGGCGACCTCGTTGGCAAGCTGAACGTTGCTCGCATAGACGCGGAAATTAGCCGTTTGAACAATCGAACGAGGTCCCCCAAAAAACTGTGCATACCCGTCAGAACTCCAGGCCGACAAGACCATCAACATTAACAGTACGCTTCGTGCATCCATGCGATTAAGCTCCCAAAGGGCGATCGATCAACCTCGTTGACGAGGCAGGGTCCAAAGGATCGCTTTGCTTCCTGCATTGCGGTCCAAGTACGCTTTCAGCCGGAGTCTAGAAGACCAGCCGAAACGGTCTCTAGATCAATCTTGAGCGAAACTTCGGAAATTTCTGCAATTCATTTCAGTCTGCTAGCTATGACATCCGACAAGCAAAACTGATGACACTGCAACAGAATCTTCAAATGGGCCGGCTTCGTGATGGACGCTTCGTCGCTATTCTTGCGGCAAGCCTCGTGCTTGCTTTTTTCGCGTACATTGCTCGTTTGAGCGATGTGACGCACGACGCGTTCCACGAGATGGCTTTGATCAAAGTCTTGTTCGAGAGCGGGCAATTTCCGCTGGGGGATGTGTTCGCATTTACCCCGACGATCTATCCGGCGGTTCACCATGAATGGGGAACGGGTCTGGTTCTTTACTGGTGCGCAGCGATCAGCCCGTTGGGGATGAACGGGATGGCGATCCTCAAAGTAACGGTGGTCTTGTCGATCGCAGCCACACTCTATCGCGTGGCCCGCAACGGGGGAGCCCATCCATTATTGTTTTGTATCTGCGCCCCGATCCTCTTCCCGCTGCTCTGGGTCGGGTTCGCGACCGTGCGCGCTCAATTGTTTACGCTCCTGTTTATTCTGCTACAGATCCTGCTCCAACAATCGGATTGGCAAGGCCGACGCAAATGGGTCGCGCCGTGGGCGCTCTTGTACGTAATATGGTTGAACATGCACGCGGGGTTCGTGGTCGGGGTAGCGATGATGTTTTTGCATGTGCTCGAGCGCTGGCTTTCGGAGTTAGGGGACAACTGGTCCTGGGCAGGGCTCCAAAAAGCCTACTTCAAACTCTGGCATCACCTTTTCTTGCCACCGATCTTGATCGTGGGGTTGCAAATCAATCCATGGGGCCTGCTCTACGGACCTTATCTACTGCGGGCGATCACCATGCCGCGACCGACGATTCTGGAATGGCAACCTCTCTGGATGACCCACGATAGTACGACGGCCCTCATCGCTTTTGCGGTTTCCATCGTGGCGGTGGGATACGTCGCTAAAAATCGGCGTTGGGCGCGATTACGCGGATGGTGCTTTTGCTGCTTGGCTGCTTACATGGCGCTGAAGCACCTGCGGCATGGATCGATCTATGCCATTGTTTGGATGGCCTACATGCCCGGCTGGTTGACCCCGACCGCCTTTGGGCGAACGGCCATCTGCAGCCTAACACGTTGCCGGACGCAAGCGATCGGCGGTGCGAGCGCTCTGGCCATCGGCAGCCTGTGCTACCTGGCTTGGTATCCCTTTTGGAATGCGACCATTCCCAGCAACGATCCCAACGGCGCCATGGTCTACCCCACCAGAGCGGTCCAGTTTCTCAATGAGCATTCCATCCAAGCCAACGTGATGACCCCGTTTGCAACCGGCGCCTATGTCTCCTGGATGTGCTACCCAAAGGTGCGAGTCAGTCTCGACGGGCGCTACGAAGTCGCCTATCGCGAAGATGTCTTGCCGAAACACGACCTCTTTTATAGTGCCCAACCGGGTTGGCAAAAAATTCCAGACGAATTTGACGCCGACCTGATCCTGGTCCAAACCAACGCGGCCGTTCGCAAGTCGCTTGGAAAACCCGGAACCGACACCGAAGCGTGGCACCCCATCTACCAAGATCCGGTATTCTCGTTGTATGCCAAAGGCAATTTCAAAGGCAATGCGAACGACAATTCGATAGGCAGGACTCCATCCCTCGGCAAACAAACGGACCGGCCCAACGGCAAGCCGGTTTCCACCCGTTCTTTCTCGACTTTCGATGCGTTGGAAGTTCCCGATCGGTAGAATAGATGGCTTCTCGACTCACGCGAGATCCATCCCCCAAACCCTCCACGCCTCCCCGCTATTGAATCCTCCGAAAATGTCGATGCCCTCTGCAAAAGGAACCCGCTTCACGCTGGCACTGTTGGTCGTTGCCGTTTGCCTTGGCTGTGAAACTTCGTCTCCACCACCCATTGCAATCGTGCCCAGTGCCGACGTGCCCAGTGCCGTCGAGCGAACTTCGGCATCCAGCTCGGCAGACGCAGACGATCCCACAACGGCGTCCGAAACAACCGGCCGTACCGATCCCCACGGGGCTGCGATACCAGATACCGCGAATCGCTTTGTGACCTCCAACGCATGTCGGGATTGCCATCCCAACCAGCATCGTTCATGGGAGGAAACGTATCACCGCACGATGACGCAGGAGGCGACGCCGTCGAGCGTCCAAGGCCAATTCGATTCCAAGATGATCAAGGTAGGCGGTTACCCCTGCATCCCTGTTCGGCAGGGGGACAAATTTTTTATGACGGTCGTCCACCCGGGCTGGGACGAGCAAGAGATCAAAGCGGGCCGCGATCCGCAAGCGACCCCGCTCCCACCTGCCATCATGTATGCCGTAGATCGAGTGATCGGATCCCATCATCAACAAGTGTATCTTTCGCGCGGAGAGGATGGCGCGTACCATACCCTGCCCTTGGTCTGGAGCATCAAGGACCGGCGATGGATCACCCGCAAAGCAAGCTTCTTGGCAGACCCGCGTCCGAACTTCTTTCACAAGACCAAGCAATGGAACAATGGCTGTATCTTTTGCCACAACACGGGCCCTGAACCCGGCTTGGAACAGCAGGCGTTCGAAGGCGGCAAGAGCCGTTTTATCTGGAATTCCCAAGTCGCAGAACTCGGCATCGCTTGCGAAGCTTGCCATGGCCCCGGTGGCCATCATATGCAACACCAGCAGGCACTCGCAATGAATCCTAGTGAAACATCCTCTGCCCCATCCGATCCTCACATCGTCAATCCTCGAAAACTGACCAAGGAACAATCGATTCTTACCTGCGCGCGGTGCCATGGAAAGATGATCGCCAAAAAAGAGTTTGACCGTCAATGCCTCATGGACGGTGATTTCTTTCGAGCAGGAGAATGGGACTTCGTAAAGAAATACGACATCCCATCCCGGGACCAAGACAAACCGTTTGAGGAAAGCGCTGACGGAAAGTATTTTTGGAGCGATGGGACTCCCAGGACCACAGCGTTGGAATACCAAGGAACGCTTCTCTCCCCATGCTACCAACAAGGGGAAATGACTTGCCTGTCCTGCCATAGCATGCACAACGCCCCCGCCAACGACCAACTGCGATTCGGTGAGAACAATCAACTTGCATTTGCCGAACAAAATCGTGCGTGCACGCAGTGCCATACGCAATTCCAAGACAACGCGCACCTGAGCCAGCATACACATCATGCGACCGACTCTTCGGGAAGCCTCTGCTACAACTGCCATATGCCGTTTCAAGCCTATTCCTTGCTCAAACGGGTTCGAAGCCACCGCATCTCGACTCCGACGGCAACAGCCACGTTGGAGTCCGGAATCCCGAACGCTTGCAACCAATGCCACGTCGATCGCTCCCTCGAATGGACGAATCAAACGCTCGCGGACTGGAAGGGAAGCGAACCGGAAGCGTTGCAAAATCCGCATCCCGGCCTGTCCTCCACCGCCGTCCACGCTGTTGCCGGCAATGCGCTTCAACGCGCTCTCGCAATCGAACAATTGGGGGCAGAGGAAAATTTCCAACTCGCGGGTGTCCCATGGCGAGCGAGATTGCTGCTGGAGTCGTTGGACGATCCCTACGAAGCCAATCGGTACCTCGCCTACCAAGCACTCCAAAAGATGCCGGGCTTTGACACGTTCCGTTTCGATTACATCGGCCCCGAAACCGAACGGGCCAAACAGATTTCAGAAGCGAGACAGCGATGGCGCGACCAACAAAACGATGCGCAACTCCAACGCCTCCGCGAATTGTTGGGTGGCCAATGGAACAGCGACGTCGACGCATTGGTGGCTGGATTAAAAGGCAAGCAACCGACCGTTGCAATCGAGATCATGGAGTAGACCCTCCTGGCTGCGTGCGACCAAACCCGAACTGAGTTATCATAGGCCCCTACACGTTGCAAACAATTCCCTCCCTCTATTTCCAAGTATCTCTCTCCCCGTATCCCTCTCCCAGTATCCCAGCCCAGGTATCCATCATGCATCGACTCTCTACCCTTCAAGTGATTTCCTCGTGCGCGACTCTGTGTGCTGCGCTGACCATTGCGACCGCATGCCTTGGGCAGTCGGAGGACACCAAGGGCCTGCCGTTGGTTTTCAGCGATGATTTTGAAGCGGGCCGAGGCAAATGGGAAACGACCGACGATGCCGCCTGGGGTTTGCACGAGCACGATGGAAAGAAATCGTTTGGCCTGAACAAGCGCATTAGCGACTACCAGCCAAAAGTTCGAAGCCCACACAACATCGCGCTCATCAAAGGCATCGAGCTGTCCGACTTTGTGCTGACGTTCCGCGTGAGAAGTACCAAGGATACCGGCAACCACCGCGATTGCTGTGCCTTCTTTTGCCATCAGGATGCTGAACACTTTTACTATGTTCATCTGGGCGCCAAGCCCGATCCAGCCAGCGGGCAAATCATGATCGTCAACGCAGAACCTCGACGGCCATTGACCAATAACAAAGCCGAGGTGGCTTGGGATGACGCTTGGCACACCGTAAAAGTGATTCGCGATAGCGCGGCCGGTACGATCGAGGTGTTTTTTGATGATATGAAAAAGCCCCACCTCACCGCGACCGATAAAACCTTCGGCAAGGGCAGGATCGGGATCGGCTCATTCGATGACATGAACGATTTCGATGACGTGCGGGTCTATGGCAAAGCGGACCCCAAACCATCGGCACCAGCCACGACTGCCAAGAAGCCACCCGAGCGCCCCACGCCGACGTTCGCGGATGTTCCCTATGGGACCGACTCCGAACGACAACGTTTTGATTTTTGGAAAGCCCCCTCCGATGCTCCCACCCCAGTGGTGCTTTTGATCCACGGAGGTGGCTGGGTCAACGGGGACAAGAATAGTTATGGCAATCGACCTATCAAAACGCTGCTTGACAATGGCATCTCCGTCGCGGCAATCAATTATCGATTCATCGAGCAAGCCAAAGAACAAAAAGTGGAGCCGCCCGTAAAAGCCTGTGTGATGGATGCGGCCAGGGCATTGCAAACAATCCGTGCCAATGCCAAGCAATGGAACATCGACCCCACACGCGTGGGCGCGACAGGCGGCTCTGCAGGAGCCTTCACCTCGCTGTGGCTGGCCCTGCAC
>JANODW010000299.1:0-1443 GCA_031412875.1 Pirellula sp.
CTTTATGGATGCCAGCGAACGAATAGAGGCCAGCAAGTGGGATCGTCGTGGCGCGCTCTTCGAAACCGACCAATATCTTTGCCTTGGCAAAACCACCCGGCATGAGAGTCGATTTTTCATTGGAGACGTTGACTTCTACCAGAAACGTTCGGGTTGTACGGTCGATGGACGGACTGATTCGCGCGACGATCCCATCGGTGGTTGTATTGGAGGATCCCGTCTCGATCGTCACCGCCTGGCCTGTGCGAATCTGCCCAGAATGCGATTCGGGAATAGATAGTTTCAGTTTAAGCGTGCGGCCCATAACCAATCGAAATAGTTCCGTGCCGGGTCGAACCAATGTCCCCTCCGATACCATGCGTTCGCTGACGGTGTAGTAGTTGTTCCCCTCACCTGCGTTGAGAGAAGGGATCGGTGCTCGAACCGATAAGTCAATCAGACGCTGATTGGCGATCGCAAGCTCCGCATTTTTAAGGCGTGCCGATGCGGCGGAGGATTTTGCCAACAGCAACTGGTTTTGATAGTCGGACTGTTGCACCAACGCATCCGTCTTCGCTTGCTCCAGATCGTCTGCCGAAACCGACCGGGACGATTGCAACGGCAACAAGCGTTGTAGTTTGGACTGGGCGAGTTCGAACTTCAGTCGCGCCGAAACGACGGTTGGCAGCGGATTCAAGTCGGACTGCAAATCCGGAACCTCTCGAAATCCCCACTTCGCCATTTCCATCTGAACGGCCCGCTCCGCCTGCTCATAGGCCAATTGGGCATCGACAGGATCCAACTCCAAAAGCAACTCGCCCGGTTGGACCACGCTGGCAAGATCATGATAAATCCTCACCACTCTTCCCTCTTGTTTCGAGCTGAGCACAATCTCCTCAAAGCCATGCAGGGTGCCAACCGCTTCCACAAAACGTTGGATAGGCCGGTAGGTTACCGCTGCAGTCGTGACCACTGTTTTTTCGCCGGAGGAAATCGCCTCTGTCGGTGGCAAAGCGATGCGATCGTGTTGGTGTGCCTGTCGCGTTGCGAACCACCAACCGCCCCCAAAGGAAACCAATAGCAAGACGACAATCGCTACCATGGTTAACAAAAAGGGTCGACTCGGCGCCACTGCAGGAAACTGGGCGGCCGGCACGAGGGGTGGCTCGTGATCCATCATGGGCGCCTCCGAAACCTTCTCGATCGGGTTTTCATTTTGTTCAAGCCATCTCAATGCCATGTTGCACCCTGTCTTAAGCCCAAAAAACTCTTTGACCTGTACGATCACGTTTTACTTTGCCTATGCAATTCATTGAGCCTGAGGCGCTAGCCGAGCCATGCCGCAGGAAATCGGCTTGCACCTCAGGCTCAGTAAGCTCCCAACTTTTTTCAATCGTACAGGTCGTAATTTTTTGCAAACTGCAATCGCACACGTTGCTCATAATGCTTCACCGCTTTGCGATG
>JANODW010000300.1:0-3121 GCA_031412875.1 Pirellula sp.
GCGCAAGCCGTCCGGTCTTCAAAAGCGGAACGGCGCAAGCCGTCCGGTCAGGACCTGCAAAGAATCACAGCGATTTCAAAGTGCGGCGAAGTCGCTTTCGGCAAAAGCGACCTACGGGTTAGCGGCAGTGCTCAAGGTTTAGAGTTCGTAGCGGTAGTGGACTTCGTCTATCCCATCCTCGTAGTAGTCGATCAATCTTCCGGAGGACTTGAATCTCGCAGCGGTGACCAATGTCGAAGCGTTGGCGACGTCGGACGGAAAGGCCATGTAGATGGATCGACCGCCCCACTCGCGAACTTGGTCGACGATGCGTTGAAAGTCTTGCGGCTTGGTCCCATTGCCCTGCGAGACCAATTCCCAAGCGAGCCAATAAGCGTCGTTGGTTTCAGGAATTTCATCCACATCGGTCAGTTTGATGTCGTAGAGATTCAGGACCACTTCGACCACTTCGCGGGGCGCCAATCGCATACCATAGACAAGCATCGATTCGCCCGGCGCATAGTAATCGGGATGCCGCAACTCTTGGCAGAATCCGGTTTGGATGTACATGTCGCGAGCATCGCGATAGACATCGCCTTGCGATGGATGGAGATAGTCACTCGCATGCACAAAGACTTTGCGTGCATCTAGCTCTTTGAGGATTTCGATCATCCAAGTCAGCATACGCGTCCCTTTACCAGAGCGTCGATGATCGCTTTGCAAATACGTCCACGAAAGCCCAAACGAACCATCGGTATCCGGAATGTGCTTGCCACCTACGACGCCGATTACAAGCCCTTGCTCGCACAAGCAATACTGACCGTCAAGGCTCCTAGCGTACGATTCCTGAGCCTCCTCGGCATCGTCCTGGTCGTATTCAGAAATGATTTCTAGCGCCCGCCTCACGTCGCCAGATACCATCGGCCGCAATTCCAAATTGCCTTCCATACGTCGACTCATAATGGCTCCTCAAGCAAGCTTCCTCGTACAATGTTTCGCTGATCGGTTCGCGCCGCTTGGACTTGACTGGCGATGAATGCGATGGCGATTGTCGCATCGATCTTGCTGCTGCAAGAAAAAAAATCGATGCACATCGCTCGATGTTCAGGCCAAGTGTGACCGGCAAGATGGGATTCGGCAATGACCACTACTCCCGATAGTCCGTAAGGCGAGAATTGATGGAAGCAACTTTGGACAACTGTTGCGCCCGCTTTCTCGGCTGCGATGACCAGCATTGCTTCCAACGCTTGGCGATCGTTGGGCAAGCGCTGACACTCATAAAAATCGACCAGCCAATGCGAGCCAAGTCCACGCATTGCGACCGGCAAAATCTCGTCTTCATTCGGCAAAGCAAAATCCTGATCTAAGATTGAATAGTAACTCAGAAGGAACGATGGCATCTTACACGAATTCCGATCAAGCCGGCGTGGCCAACGGTTCCTTTCGCGAACCTACCAACGCCTCAAACAAAGGAGATGCCATCAGTGTGGTAATGACCGCCATGATGGCCAAGATGGCAAAAAGCGCTTCGCTGATGACACCTCGCTGGAGCCCAATATTGATGATGATCAGTTCCATCAGTCCCCGCGCATTCATTAAAGTTCCAATCCCCATCGCTTCCCGGTTCGACAATCCTGTCCAACGCGCCGCCATCCAGCAAGCACCGAACTTGCCCGCAATAGCTGCTGCCAGCACCAAGCCGCACATCGCCCAAAGATAACCGGTATCGAGCAACCCAATTTTCGTGTTCAGGCCCGAATAAGTAAAGAACAATGGCAAGAGCAATGCCACCGACAACGGCTGTAGCTTGTCGACCAAATCTCGCGACATGACACCCCGCGGCACACAAGCTCCAATCACAAAAGCTCCAAAGACCGCATGCAAATGGATTTTGTCCGTAAACCATGCCGCGATCGACATGGTGGCAAGTCCAATCACCAATCCCGAATCGCTCAACTTGCCATCCTCTATCCACCAATGTTTGAACCGACCCAGAACAGGCCGCACTACCGCGAACGCAAACACCACAAAGAACACACCTCCCCCAACACTCCACAGGGATTGATTGACATTCGAGTCAAAACTTGCCAGCAGCACGGCCAACAAACACCAAGCCATCGCATCGTCGATAGCACCCGCACCGATCGCCACCGTCCCCATCAACGTCCCCGCCAATCCCTTGAAATGAATGATACGAGCCAACATCGGAAAGGCCGTAATGCACATCGATGCCCCCATAAACAAAACGGCCTCCGAAAGCTTGGTCTCCTTGGGAAACAGTTCCGTGTACTGATGGAAATACCATCCGAGCGCACCCCCAAGCACAAATGGGGAAATCATTCCTGCCAACGAAACCGCCAACGAACTTTTGAAGTGGCTGCGAACGATGTCGACTCGGAATTCCAACCCCACGACAAACATATACAAAGCTAGCCCCAACTGAGATGCGGGAAACAAATAGCTCTGCGTGTCACGCGTCAATTGTTTCCGATCCCACGGGAACAACCACTGCTGCCACTCCGGAAATAACAGTCCAAATAGCGATGGACCCAACAACACGCCAGCAATCATTTCGGCAACCACTTGAGGTTGCCCGAATCGTTTGGCAATCATGCCAACAAGACGGCACGCGATGAGTATGATCCCAATCTGCAGAAAAAATTGGACAGCAAGATTGACGTTATTGACTGGATTCATAAAGGATTCTTGCGATAACCAAGGGGATGGAGGGAGACCAAACAAAAACAGCTACCAAGGTGTCTTGTCCGGCTCATGCGGTTTGCGGACTTTCCGCAATAGCACGGCAAGCTGCTGCAAATCGTCTCGGTCGAGATGCCCAAGCTGTTTGCTATGGCACAGGTGCAGCGGCTTGGCAATCTCGTCCAACAACCTTATCCCCGCGACCGTAATATTGATGAGGACCTGACGACGGTTCTCAACGGGCCGCGAACGCTGGATCAACGTCGACGCTTCCAACTTGTCCAACATGCGAGTGATGTCCGGCGCTTTGGAAATCATTTTGTTGGCGATCGTCAATGTCGGTACCGCCTCCGGATGGTGCAACGCGAGCAACCTTAAAACGTTGTACTGCTGGGAAGTGATCCCCCGCGGTGCAAACACTTCTTCCTCCAACGCGCGCAGC
>JANODW010000301.1:0-4437 GCA_031412875.1 Pirellula sp.
ACTGCCGTCTTACCGTAGGATGGGACCATTGTCCCGTCCGTTTGTTCGTTCGGGACAATGGTCCCAAACTACGGCCGTTAGGCTTCAGCCTGCCGCTCGCCTAAACGCGCCCTTGCCCCCCCATAACCGGGCGTTTCGCCACCGTTATCGCAATGAAGTGAAAAATTAAAAAAATAGAATCCCATGCCTATTCAACACGGCAATTGCATAAAGCATACTGTGCTCCCTAGGATCTTGCGAGAACGCAACCCGACGGGAACGTGGGACGTCCGGTGGATGGCCCAAGCCCAAAGTCGGCCCCGGCCCATAGTCGGAAGGGATTAAAGTCGGAATTGATAACGATGGAATTGATAACGATGGAAGCGACGCAGAGAGATGATCGATAGAATGCGATCTGAAACCACGCCTACCGCCAAAGACACGAACCCAACAGCCAACGCCATGGAGATAGACGTATTGCGATTGCTGACCAGGCAATGGACGAAGTTCCCTGCATGCCTTGTTCTGGGCTGGACGCTTGCGGTCGCCTACTATTACTTCGCATCGACGAGTTATGAATCGAGTTCGCAAATTTTGTTGATGCCCAAGGACCCCAACTTGGCAGCCAAGGGACTCGATGGTTCCAAGGACGTGAACTCGACACTTTCCGAAGACCTGTTGGCAACGCACATGATGTTGTTGCAAAGCCCCGCGATCGTGGGAGCTGCCTTGCAAGAGGCGGGTTTGTCGGAGTTGCCCAGTTTGATCGAGTCCATGGGGCCAAAGGAACGGACTCCGGTGAACTATGTCATCAAGAGCCTGACCGTCACGCGCGGGGGAAGTGGCAAGGCAAAAAACGCGCAGATTCTGAGAGTTTCGATGCGTCACGGGAACGCTGAGGACGCGCAGCGGATCGTGTCGGCCATCGTGTTGGAGTTTCAAGAGTTCCTGACGAAGAAGTTTGTCGACGTGAATCAGAGCGCGGCGGAATTGATCGGTACCAACAAGAGCCAACTGAAGGATGATTTGCAGCAAGCAGAGTCCCGTTTTCGCGAGTTCCGGGAAAAGGCGCCGATGCTTTGGAATGGGGAACGGGGAACGAACATGTACCGCACCGAATACGAGCAAACCCAGCAGGCGTTGACCGAACTGCGAATGGAAAAGTCCCAGCTCGAAACGCGTTACCGTTTGGTGGAGTCGCAGCTCAAGGAGATCGATCAACGCGGCGGAAGCGATCTGGAACGGCTTGCGTTGATCGACGGCAAGAGCGCGGAGCGCGTGCGAATCTTCGTTGAGATCTACGGTGGAAAGACGGAAACCGAACTCTTTCAATCCCAACAGCCCGAGCGAAGCGAAGTCGCGCGTGGCGAATTCGAAAATTTGCTCAAATTAAAAACCAGGCAGCGCACGTTGATCGCTGAGTACGGTCCAGAACATCCCGAGGTTCGGCTGGTCCGCGATGAGATCAAAGCCGTGGAGCAATTTCTCAGTTCCAAATCCGACAAGCTGAGACTGCAATCGGAGGAAGATAAATTGACACCGCGCAAACTCGTCGATGCATATCTCAAGCTGATGCAGAATGACTTGGACTCCATCAATTCGCGAGAGTCGATGTTGACCAGCTTGAGCGACAAAGCGGAGGCGGAAGCGAAAGCGTTGGTTCGATTCGAACTGGAAGGAGAGTCGCTCAAATCCTCGTTTGACCGACAAAAATCTATTTTCGAAGCTTCGGTGGACAGGCTTCGCGAAGTGAATTTGGCAAAGGACGTTGGCGGTTTCCTCCACGAAGTGATTGCAGATGCGGAACTGGGACAAAAGGTATGGCCCAAACTGAGTATCTGCGGAGCCATCGGCACGATTCTCGGCCTGGGGCTCGGCGGTTTTTTTGCCTTGTTCGCCGAGTTGCGAAACGATTCGCTGCGCAGCAAGCGGGAGGTAGAGGTCGTTTCTGGAGTGCCGGTGCTCTGTGTCGTTCCCATGCTACCGCAATTGAAAGCTCGAAGAGGCCAACGAGGGATTTCGGGCGCGGTCGACGGAGTGCATCCAGCGCTGTGCATGTTGCACTCGCCGCAATCGCGTGAAGCGGAGGTCTTTCGCGGGCTCAGGACGACCTTGCTGTTTCGAGCCGCAGCGATCAACGCCAAAGTGATCGGCATTTCTAGCCCGCTGCTGGGTGATGGAAAATCCACCGTGGTCGCCAATCTTGCATTCAGCATTGCTCACGTTGGCAAGACGGTATTGCTGATCGAAGCCGATATGCGCAGGCCGACCATTTCCGAGATCCTCGATGCAGAAAGTTCCCCAGGGCTCGCCGAAGTCTTGCGGGAGGAGTCCCTCTTTTCCGAAGCTGTGCTATGCATCGATCAGAATCCGCACCTGTCGGTACTGACCGCCGGTACGATTCCCGAAAACCCCGCGGAACTACTCGCCTCCCCCGCATTCCGCAAACTCTTAGATACGGCCAAGGCACAATATGACTATGTGCTGATCGATTGCCCACCGGTACTTGCCGTTTCGGACGCATCGATTGTTGCAAGCATGTCCGACGCTACGTTGGTCGTCGTGAGGACGAATCCCAAGAGCCGCACCGAAGTGCGCCGAACGTTTGAGATCCTCGAAGAGGTCAACGCGATCGTCGTTGGCACCGTGATCAATGCCAGCGCGCTAGAGTCGGGAGAAGAGGACTCCTTTGCAGCCCCGTTCGGATACGGGAACGGGGCTCGGTACAAGAACCGACTCTATTTCGAGAAATCGGAATCGCAAAAATCTTTGACACGGTGAGTTAGCCATGTTGCCATTTGGCTTGCGCCCAATGGCACTCACTTTCGTAGCGGCAGGGCGCGAGCCCTCCGGTGTCGCGGCTGAGATGGCAGAGGTTCTTACTAGGTCCAGACCGAACGGCTTGAGCCGTTCCGCTAAAGTGAATACCACTGATCCCTAGCCGGTACGCTTAATTCCAAGGCCCGCGAACGGGATAGATACCGAATTGGTTGCTATGGCTTGGTGCGTACGGGGTCGCTTTGAAAATCCCGCCACCGCTCCCCGTGGGTGCGTGTCCGTTGAACTGATGGTAGACGGGAGTCATCGTGTTTTGCGATACCCCCCACGAGTGGTTGGATTGCATGGTGACCGTTGGAGGCACTATCAAAGCGGTCGGTTGTCCGGTGCGAAGATAGTAATACTCTCCATGCCAAGGTCTCTGCATAGACTGATTGATTGCCCAATAGTCTCCTACAGACGCCATCGAAGCCCACCCGAGTCGGTTGCCGATCCCTTCGGTGTTGGGCGAGCCAAAGCCGCCTCGCGCTACGCGGCCGCCGAAGCCATGTTGTGCTTCTGCGACCGAACTGAACGTCAACGCGATCGCGATGGCGATCGCCCACAGTGATGCTTTATTGATCATAAACTTGAGTCCTTGATTCCAGTGAGCCTAAAGCTAGTGTTGGACGATCCGTCCCCAACATAGCTCGTAATGGGTTCGACTGGTCTCCGACTCAGCCTAAACGATCCGTCGAAACTATCGAGGGATCTCGATTATCTTGTACGCTCGTTTCACTGCGGTACGCACGGGAGGTGCGTAGTAGCTGGCATGCGTACGGTTCAAACCTCGGCCTTCATCGTAATACGAGTGATAGCGGTCGTGGTGTTGGTAAAGGAATTGATGAGGGTACAAAGGTTGGTAGGTATTGTAGGTGTGGCCAACCCAACCAGGGACCCCGATGGGTGACATGTACAACGCCGCTTCAGCGGAATTGGCATTGCCACGGGTGAAGTAATTATCGAAGAGAGGTTGGGTTCCTTTGCCAAGAATATTGGCGTAGCTATCCATGCCACCGGATCCCATTCCATACGGGGTGTAGGAGCCGGCCATCGGGGCTCCACTGCCGCCGCAAGCACCGCTGGCGCACTGAGCCATAAGCTCATTGCCACCAACCGCTGTGAGTCCCAATCCCAATGCCATCAAGAACGCTGTTTTGTATTTCCGAAGCTGTCGCATATCGCACTCCTTAGCGAATTTATTGTCCTGAATCATTCGCGATCAACCGCGGATGACGATCCGATTGGAGCGGTACTTTGCCTTGATCGATACTCCGGGGAGTCGCATCGGTCGATGGCAGCAGAACATCTCACACGTCTTCAGTCGGCAAGCCGCTCCTCCAAAAAACAAGCAAACGAGCTGCAACGTCTCTCTTTCGCATTCTGCTGTCCTGTAGAAACGGCGACAACAAACATAACGAAAGTTCTAGTCTTGCCGCCCAGTCCGAGGAAAGTGCCGTCCGATCCTGCAATGAGCCGACGTTGACCTCGCGACCAAGAATAGGACAATACGCTTCAAAATTCGCGTAGACCTGCCAGCCGTTATAGTTTAACTTTTCCAGTCATCGAGCTTTTACAACGAGAATCAGGGAGGAACCGCTAGGATGGCCAAGCGCCGTATACCGGAGAGCAACAACGACG
>JANODW010000302.1:0-8220 GCA_031412875.1 Pirellula sp.
GGCGGCAAAGGACAACTGAACGCAGCCCTCGCCGCATTTCGCGATCAGGACATCCAGCCTCCAACGGTGGTATCGCTCGCCAAAAAAGAAGAAGAGATCTATCGGCCAGGCGAGAGCGAACCGATCCGGCTCGGACGCGAGTCCTTTGCATTGAGACTGTTGCAATACGTTCGCGATGAAGCTCACCGTTTCGCCCAGCACTACCACCATTTGCTGCGGCAGAAAAGTACGTTCAACGAGAAAAGAAAAAATTGACCGCAGACAGCACGCCGCTTCCTCGCTTACAATTTGTTCCGATCGGTAAACAGCCGACGAGCCGTTTCGAACCTCGTCCCTACCGCATCTACCGCATCTTTCAGCCGTCGAATCCGCTTTTGAATGGATATATTTAATGTTGCATTCTGAGAACCGCAAAGAGGAAGAATCTGCGACCGTCATTGCGAGTCGTGCGCGGGTTGGGTTGGCTCTTCTGGCGGTTTTTTCGATCGTCTACTTTGGCTTCATTTTCCTTTGCGCGTTCGCCAATGCTTGGTTTGCATCGCTCGAGGTTTGGGGCGTACCGGTCACGGTCTGGTATGGATTTGGGCTGATAGGCTTGGCGTTGATGATTGCCGGGGTCTACGGTCAATTGAGTCGCAGCAAAGTCTAGAGAGCCGTGAATCGTGGGCCTCGGTCATTGTTGGGAATCCCGTTTTCCGCGATAACTCTTTTGCGAGAAAATCAACGCGAGCAAACCTAAGAAAAGCAACCGAATGAATTCGTCGATACAAACTGTTTTGAAGCGACTAGAAACCAACATGGAATCGGTCGTCCTGGGCAAAATAGAAGTCGTCCGCAAAACGATCGTGGCTTTGTTGGCCGGCGAACATATTCTTTTGGAGGATGTTCCGGGAGTAGGCAAGACCTTGGTCGCCAAGGCGCTTGCCAAGAGCATTGATGGCAAGTTCACTCGCGTTCAGTTTACGCCCGATTTGTTACCCACCGACATCATCGGCAGCAGCATCTATCACGAGGGCGAATTCAAATTCAGTGAAGGTCCGATTTTCGCCAACGTCGTTTTGGGCGATGAGATCAACCGGGCTCCACCTCGGACCCAGAGCGCCATGCTGGAGGCGATGAGCGAGCGGCAGGCGAGCGTGGATGGCAAATCGCATCCCATGCCCAATCCCTTTTTGGTGATTGCGACGCAGAATCCATTTGAGTTCGAAGGAACCTACGTGCTCCCAGAAAGTCAGTTGGACCGGTTCATCATGCGAATCGATGTTGGCTATCCCGCGCGCGAAGCAGAGCGGAGAGTTTTGCGTTCCCATCAAGCCGGCGAGCCAGTCGACCATATCCAGCCAGTGGTATCCCTCGCAGAGATTCGCGAAGCGCAAGCGATCACGCGAACGGTCCAGATGGAGGACTCGATCCTGGATTACTTGCACGACATTGTCGATCAAACTCGCACCAGTCATGAATTGCAGGTAGGAACTAGCACGCGCGGTGCATTGGCTTTCTATCGTGCATCGCAAGCCAGCGCGCTGCTGGCAGGGCGAACCTACGTGGTTCCCGACGACGTCAAGAAGATGGCGATTCCGGTGTTAGCGCATCGGGTGATGCCACGAGGATTTGCAGCCGGAAGCGAACGCTTGGCCGCTGAAGCGATCATTCAGAAGTGTTTGGAATCGGTTCGAGTGCCATCGTAAGAGAGATCGCTATGGCACAGATTGCGTCTGAACCTCAACGCGGACCGACCACCACGGTCAGTACCGGTCTCCCAGGAGCGCGCAAAATAGGCTTACGACGATTGCTTCGGATGCCGTCGGGTGTTTTCCAACCTGCCAAGAATGCTGCCCCAACCGTCTCCACTCGCTTCACACGCGAGGGGCTTCAAGTTTTGTTCATGGCGATCTTTGTGCTGTTGGGCGCGATCCTCCGCGACGTCAATTTGCTAATCGTCCTAGCCGGGACGCTGCTTGCCACGTTGTTGATCCAGTGGCGCGTTTGCGCTAAAACGCTCGAAGGGCTCATCGCCTATCGACGGCTGCCCAGATCGATGCACGCTCGCAAAAGCTTCGAGGTCGAGCTTGTCCTTTCGAATCCCAAACGCTGGCTCGGCGCATGGCTTGTCTTGGCGCAGGATCGAATGAAGTTTGTTTCGCCGGACGCGTCCGTGGAACCAATATCCCAGGGGATCGGGTTACTGTATTCCTCGATTACACCCAATTCGACCTGTGTGCAGCGATACCGTTGCCTGGTTCAAAGATGCGGACAATATCAGTTCCTTGGAACGGAACTCACGACACGCTTCCCGTTCGGCCTGATGCGAGGGATCCTTTCGCATAAAGGGGGAGATAACTTCATCGTGCAACCCGCGATCGGCAAACTGCTGCCTTCCTGGTCGGAGGTATTTGGTCCACGCACCTCCGGCTCAAAACAAAGGCAAGCCAGATCGTTATCCGACGAAGGGGACTTTTTCGGTTTGCGCGCGTACCGTCCGGGCGATAGTCCGCGGTGGATCCACTGGCGCTCCTCCGCCCGCCGGGGCGAGCTGATGGTCAAGCAGTTCCAGCAATCCGATAGCCGGGAACTGGTCGTCCTGCTCGACCTCTCCGGTTCGAATCCCAACGCGGACGCACGAAGCGAGCGGCAAGAAAAAGCCATGGAAGTGGCCATTGAGTTTGTCGCGACCATGACCAATCATATCGTATCGAGCAACTTCGGGATAATCACGGTAGCCATTGCAGACCACAAGCCGACGATCGCAAGTCGCATCCAATCACGATCGCAAAGTTCTGGTCTGCTAGATCGGCTAGCGATCGCCCAAAGCGGCGACCAAGATAGTCTGGAATCGGCACTGAGTCTGCTCGAGCGCGAGTTTCGTCGCGTGGACAATTTGCTGGTCGTGAGTACCCGCTCCCGCGAGTCCTACCATTTGCAGGACCGACAAAACGCAGGCATCGTATTCTGGCGGTCCATGCTTTGGCTCGATGCGAGTGACAGCCAGTTGACCAAATACTTCACTCCAGCGGAATAATCCTGGGTTTGACTATGCTATCCCTTGTGCTGAAGACGCTACTGCATTTCCGAGGCTTGATCATTCCGGTGGCGCTCGGAGTTGCCGTGGCAACGGCCGTGATCGTCGGTGCCTTGGTGGTGGGTGACAGCATGCGAGGCTCCTTGCGATTCATTGCGATGGATCGCATCGGTTCGATCGATTCCGTTTTGGTTGCCCCTCGGTGGTTCAAAGAATCGCTGGCCAACCGTTTGACCGGCGAGAACTCGAACGGTGGAGACGTCCACACTTTGATCTTGGTACAGCAAGCCATCGCAGAGAACGGTTCGTTTCGCGCCAGCGAAATGGCATTGATGGGCGTGGATCCCGATTTTTGGACCCTGGGTTCGATCCAACCCAAGGTTGCTCCGGGAGACGAGGAGTTGATCCTCAATCGCTCGTTAGCAGAGAAACTGCACGCCCAAGTCGGCGACTTGATCACGCTCAAAATCCCCAGCCAAGCCGTCGTTCCGGCGGATAGCCCGCTCGGCAAACGCGATCAAGAAAGCGTTACTCTACCGCGCTGGAAAGTGATCGAAATCCTGCCTGACCAAAGCCTAGCCCGCTTTTCATTGCGCTCGGACCAGCGACCGATTATGAACGCGTTTGCGGGCAAGCGTGGGCTCCAGGAGGCCCTCGAGATCGAATCGAAAGTGAATTCTATTTTCATCGCTACCTCCAAGGACGAGTTGCCCCCCGATCGGCCCCAGTCGGATCGATCGCATCCCAACCTATTGCTCGAAAAGCTAGGCCCATCGCTCTCCGATCTCGGTCTCCATTGGCAACACGTGGAGCGACGATTCCCGGATGCAGCACGCGGCGAACAACCACCCGCCGAACTACCACCCACAGAGGGAGGTACTTCGACCATTCTGGACTACTATCATTTGACCACTGACCAAATGCTGATGATCGATAGTCTGTCGCAAGACATCTTGAACAGAACGCGTACGAGCGGTCCTGCAAAGGTGTTGACCTATTTGGCCAACGGCCTTCAACGTAAAAAGGGGGAAGAACTTGTTGGCCGAAACGTGCCGTACTCTACGATCGCTTCGGTCGATTGGTCGGTTCTCGCGTCGATGCTCGGTCCCAAAGAAAGCCCCTCCGAGCCACCTAAACAGAAGGACTGGGCGGTCGTGACGCAATGGCTCGCAGACGAGCTGGAGATCCAGGTGGGGGACAAGATCCAGGTGGAGTACTTTTTGCCCGAAACCGTCGATGGGAACGAGATCGAGAAGAGCTTTGAAGTGACCGTGAGCGCCATTGCGCCTCTTACCAAACCGGACTCAGGCTACAAGCGAAATCGCGACGCGAGCTTTTCGAGACCGCCAACACCCTTCAACGATCCCGCATGGACCCCGGTGGTGCCTGGCATCACCGATCAAGAATCAATTGCCAAATGGGACACCCCCTTTCCATTGACTCGCACCGTTGAGAAGGAGGACGACGCGTATTGGAATGACCATCGCCTATCGCCCAAAATTTACATCTCGAACGAACTGGGCCAAGAGCATTTCGGCTCGCGATTTGGAAACGCCAGCAGTATTCGCTTTGCTCGACTCAGCGAAGAGGAAGCCAGTGCGATCGAAAAACAGATCACCGACATTGCGAGGACCAAACTGCCGAACCTTGGCTGGCGCGAGATTCCCCTCCGCAGGCAGCAGCTATTGGCCTCCAGCGGTACGACTCCTTTCGATGCGCTCTTTCTATCGCTCAGTTTTTTTGTGATTGTGGCAGCGCTTTTGTTGGTTGCATTGCTGTTTCGGCTTGCCATCGAGCAACGCGCAGATCATTGGGGGTTGTTGATGGCATCGGGCTGGACGCGGTCGGCCGTTCGTCGCTTGCTATTGCTTGAAGGTGCAGCAGTTTGTTCGTTGGGTGCCACGTTGGGCATCGCGTTAGGGCTGGGGTATGCATATGCGATGATCGCGGGATTGCACACGTGGTGGGTTGGTGCGATCACTGTTTCCTTTTTGGATTACCACGTCAGGCCGGTCAGCTTGGTCATTGGGTGGGCGCTTAGTTGGTTGGCTGCGTTGGGAACGATTTTGCTCTCCACCCGCCACCTTAAATCCATACCGATCGCAAGGCTTTTGAAGCATCAGATGGAATCGAGTATCGGCATTGCGACGACGGTTCCCAAACGTCGACCCTATTTGGCTATCGGTTGCGCGTTGGTCGCCGCAAGCGTGCTGGGACTGGGCCAGTTCCTCCAAGGCCAAGCGCAAGCGGGTGCCTTTGTTGGGGCCGGGATGCTGTTCCTGATCGGCGGATTGTCATGGACGCTTGGCAGATTGAAAAGCGTGGCCCCTGCGAGCACCGAGGGGGTGAGCGGTTCCGGCCCCATGATGAACGCTTCGTCTCTGGCCAGCAGCAATGCCAAACGAGCGCCCATGCGAAGCATCCTCGCGATCGGCTTGGTCGCGATCGCTTCGTTTTTGATTCTGTCGATGAGCCTCTTCCAGGCTTCACCGGACAAAGCAGGCACGGGCGGATTTGTTTTTATCGGAAAGAGCTCGCAGCCGATCCATTACGATCTGGGAGATAGCAAACGGCAACGCGATGTTCTGCTGGACAAAGCAAAAGTGCTGAGCGCATTGGACTTTGTGCCTTTTCGCGTTCGCGGCGGAGATGACGCCAGTTGCAACAATCTCTACCAAGCCAGTGAGCCACAGGTATTGGGTGTCTCCGAACGAATGGTCGCAGTCGATCAAGGTGAAGATGGCAGGTCTGCATTCGCATGGTTTGCAACCGAGAATACCAAGACCTCCACACCGTGGCAGCGACTAGCGCAGAAAGCTAGTGGAACTGCAGATTCCCCCATCCCGGTCGTCTTGGATCAGAACACAGCCCTCTGGGCATTGCACTTGGGTGGCTATGTGGGAGAAAAGTTTTCTTATACGTTCGACGATCGAAAGATTCACTTTCAAACCGTCGGCGTTTCACAGAATACGATCCTGCAAGGAAGCCTATTGATAGGCGAGTCCAACTTTGAAACTCTTTTCCCGAGCATCACAGGCTATCGCATGTTCCTGATCAAACCGAAACGGGACTTGGACTCGATTGCCAAAACGACAGCGACGGAGCCTAACGCGATAGAAACAAAGAGGGTAGCGGATGAAGCGATGATGGTCATGGAGGAGGGGTGGTCCGATTCTGGATTGAGTCTGGCGTCAAGCGAATCGGTGCTGCGTCAATTGCTTTCTGTGCAAAATACCTACCTAGGGGCATTTCAAGTTTTAGGCGCGCTTGGCCTTTTGCTAGGGACCATTGGGCTCGGAGTCTCGCAGCTCCGCAGCGCGATGGAACGACGCGGTGAACTCGCAACCATGCGGGCCATCGGATTTACTAAGTCCCGGCTCGTTTGGTTACTTACTCTCGAAAACGGATGGCAGTTGCTGAGAGGCGTCGGGATCGGGGCAGGCGCGGCAGCGTTGGCAACACTGCCCGCCGTCATGAGTGGTCAACCCTTTGGCGGCCTGGCTTGGCCAAGCATCATGATGGGAGTCGTGATGGTGTTCGGGTGCGTATGCAGTGTCCTTGCAGCCTGGGGTGCCATGCAATGGCCACTGCTAAAGGCGTTGCGGTCGGACAAATAACGAAGCTCCTTTAGGTCGCCTTTTGGCAAAATTCGGGGCGGATGATTTACGAAGACTGGGATGGGAATCGATCGATGCAATTTGTATGGGACGACGGCGGGAGAGCGGCATGTGGATACGTCGGATTGACCGGCGATTGTGTTCCTCGAGCGATCGCGATCGCGACCGGGATCGCCTACCGAGAGATCTATGAAAGGCTCGGTCGCGAATCGGCAAAATCGCCTCGGTTTGGCGTCAATACCGCAACCGCTGCGGCTTTCCTTGGCGAACGCGAGTGGGACAAATCCATCGGCTACGACCGCCCCTTCGAAGTTGAAGACTTGCCGATGGGCATCGTCATCGTTCACATCGCAAAGGAAAGCGGTCACTCGCATCATTTCTGCACATTGATCGATCGCGTCATCCATGACACTTGGGATCCTAGCGACGACGACGACTACGTCATCAAAAGCTACTGGACCTCCGAGACCGCAACCTCCGAACAATCGCGTCTCGGCCAGCCCAAAGGCGTTTCGAGCGAGTCGCAGGATCTCACGCAATCGGAATTCGATAAAATCCTGGAGCGACTGCGCAAACTCGATCGGACGGCCAGCAACAGCGCGAGCACCGAGGGGGAAAAACACAATGCATTGCGAATGATGCAAACGTTGATGCTTCGGCATAACCTCTCGCGCGACGATATTGTCGACGAAGGGAATGTCGAGAATGTGCAATTCACACGGAGAGCGTGCCCGGTGAATGGCCGGCGGGCTTGCCGTTGGGAAAAGAACTTGGCCGATTACGTTACCGAGGAGATCCTTCCCACGACGCAGTGGTTTGTCGCAACGAAAGGGTACCGCACGTTGTTTTGGTTTTATGGGCCGAGAGCCGACGTGCAGAATGCCATCGCTCTCTTTCGCGAAATGCTATTGACCATCGCCACGTCCGCTCATCTGCTGTTTCGAGGCCACACGCGAGGCAGCGGAGCATCGTACGCCGAGGGCTATGTGCAAGGGTTGCCACGTTCCTCAAGCCCCACGCAGACGCATTCAAACCAAGTCCTATCCGAGCAAACGTTGATACGAACCCGCACGCTCGTACTGCATTCTGCTGCAGATTCATGGCTGGATTTCGAGTGCAATATTAGACTCGTGACGACGCGTGGCTATGGCCGCGATCAGTTCGATGAAGCGGCCGCAAGCCGCGGCAGGATCCATGGATCCAAACATGAGATTTCCGTGCCCAAGGCCCCTCTTCGCATCGGATCCAACACCAAGTAGAGATCGTGCATCGATTTTTTGGGATGCAGGTTTTTGTGTCGGGCACCGAGATTTCGGCGGCCAAGCGATCATCCAAATCAATGTGCGGTGCCCGCGGAGATGCCCGCGGAGATGCCCGCGGAGATGCAAGCCCTATCGGTTCAGGAGTTGTCCCGCACTTCGGTGCCGCAATAGGCTATGCTGTAGCCCCATGACTGCACTCACAAAACTCATCGACGACTTGAACCGTTGGTTTGGCAAGCCTATCGAGTTGGCAAGCAATCTCGTATTTGGACCGTGGACCATCGCGTTGTTGTTTGCTGTCGGTCTATTCCTCACAACGCGG
>JANODW010000303.1:0-3260 GCA_031412875.1 Pirellula sp.
TTCAGCAAATCCTCATCGCTGGTACGCTCGATCGTGATCACCATCGCGGGTCTACCATTGATCTCACTGATAGCTGTGACATCGTCAAAATCATCGCGCACCGTTCCGATGTCGCCAACTGTCAAAACCACTCCATTGCGCTGCGAAATGACCGGCAAGGTAGCGATCTGCTCTCCTATGTCTCGCTTGTTCTTGCCTCGCAACAAGATTTCTTGCCCGTCGCTCTTTAGCTGGCCGCTCGGGATCTCCACGTTTTCTCGCTTGAGCGTGTTAGCGATTTGCGAAAGGGTCATCCCATACTTTCGCAAAGTGTCTTCGTCGATCTCGACATCGATTTGATACGGTTTCGCATTGGCAATTTGAGCCTGCGAAACCGACGGCAACTCGAGAAGCCTTTCTCGGATGTTTTCCGTATAGGCCCGAAGTTGACGTTCGGATTCGGCAGTGCGATTGTCCGGACCAAGCACGGCAACGCGGATGGCGGGCAATCGAAAGGTCACTTGTTCGACTGTCGACTTTTCGCTCCGCTCGGGAAAGAAGACCGAGACGCGGTCCACTGCGGAACGTATCTCCGAAAGCACTCGCTGTGGGTCCACTCCTTTGGACTCCAGTTGCGCGAGAGTGAATCCGCTTCCTTCGCGGCATATACTGGTCAGCTTCTTAATGCCTGAAATCGATCGGACAGACTCTTCGATCTTTTGGCAGATACCACTTTCCACTTCGTCGGGCGTGGCGCCGGGATAAGGGACCGTTACCAGAATCACATCGAGCTGGAATTCAGGAAAGGTCTCTCGACGCATGCCAAAGAAAGACAAAAACCCGACCACAAGAACGGAGACTACCAGGACATTCACCCCAGCAATGTTGTTGACGGCCCAACGGATTACCGTTTTCATTGCAACTCCTTTCTATGGCTCGAACGTTGATAGCGGGCTTTGTCGGATCCATCCCCGATGATGTTGGCCAATGGCGTTATCACTGTTTTCGATCCGGGCAGTAAATCAGCCCGCGATTCTACAATCCAATACTCTTGAGCGGGATCCGATGGCAATTTGATTGTCGTGACTACCTTGACGTTATTGAGAACTCGCACGCGACCGGAGGTCCAATCCTCTAGATCCAACTTGGATTTCGCAGAATCGTTCTCTTGTACTGCAACACCCACCGCTTGCACGTTTTCTAAACTGGTAGAACTCGGCGACGTTGGCAAGGTCAAGGAATCCTCTTGTTCAAAAAGCCATACTTGGTTCCCCGGCTTGAGAGCCAGTTTGGGCAGCAAGATCAATGGCTGATTCGGCTTGGTGTGCACTTTGCAGTCCACAAACATTCCTCGCACCAACGCTGGGAGACCCCCATTTTCTTCTTCGGGAATCACTTTGCCATTCTGCCAAACCTCACGCGGGTTTTCGACTGAGATGCGAACAGGAATCGTTCGCGTTTGAGCATCGATACCGATCCCTTCATAGCGGCTAAGATGCCCATGCCATTGAAACTCCGTGTCTTCCCTACCAGCCACTTGATATGAAATCGTGACGGGTGTTTTCGGCAACTCGTAACTAGAGGATTGGACAACGCGGGACGATGCGCTCCTGCTCTTGGCGGAGTCGGACTGGTCCAAGACGAGCAACAACTGATCCGAACGCAAATTGCAAGTGACCTCGACACGCTCTGTGTCCTCAATCAAACACAACGTCGTTCCCTTTTGCACATACGAATCTTGTTGCACCGATTCGGTTACGATGACGCCGGAGATAGGTGACTTGACCGTTGTTCGTTCGAGGTTGACTCGCGCTTGTTCAAGCTGCGTGGCAGCGAGACGCTCCGCCAACTCGATGCGAGTCCGCCGCGTTTCAATCATTTGCAACTGATTTTGAATCGTTAGCCTTTGGTTGGCACTGCTGATGCGTTGCCGTCGCGATTGATCCAGTTCGGTGGCCGAGGCAAAACCACTGGGCAACGTTTCCAATCGTTTGAGGTCCTTTTCCTGCAACGTCAGATCCTCGTCGGCCAGCGCTAACGACCGCTTTGCATTGGCGAGTTCTTGGTCAAGTTCCTTCTGTTGGGCGTATTCCGAGTCGCGTACAGCCGCAAGCCGCTCCACCTCTAGCTTGAAATCGGTCGGGTCAATGCTAAAGAGAACATCTCCTTTATGGACATACCTGCCTATCCGACACTCCTCGCTTTTGAACTGGACCCTGCCTGCAATCTCGGCGGCCAGCGTTACTTGTCGATAGGGGACCACCGTACCGGTGACATTGACGTCGAGAGAATCCAGTCCAGCATAAGGCTGCACCGATCGAACACTCACAATCGGCAATTTCGCCATTTTGGATTGGGAGTCATTGCCATCGATGGAAACTTGCTTGGGTTGCTGAGACCCCATGGCAATAAACACGCCCACACTTGCAAGCAAAAGCAACGAGGGCAACACTCCACCAAAAAGCAGATTGGTGGCTTGAGTCTGAATTTTGGACACGCTGGTTATATCTGCGGTTTCGAGTGGCAAACGGGGAAAACAACCCCATCATAATATTCCATGCGTCAAGGATCGCCTAACCCAAGTCGGTTTTTTGGCGAGCCACCAGACGACGAACAACGGGACTCTAGGGGGCCGTACACATAGCCAGCCATGCGTCGGACCAACCACTCGAAATCCGTTCTGAAGTCTAGAACGCGTCGGTAAGATCCGTCGACAACGCTCTCATTCCGTCAGGGATTGGCGAATCGGAGACGGTCTCGAGATCGCGTTGCTTTTGCAATCGAATCGACGCAGATCGTACTGCTGGCGTATTGGCAACCCCGAAATCATCTACCAATGCTTGAATTCCAGGCTGGAGCTCGGAGAGCATTTCGGCCAAAGACGACATGATTGCATATGTGTTTGCGTCTTGATGGTTGCCTATTACCTCAATCCTACCGATGACTCTGGTGCTAGAAATCACGGGCAAACGAAGGAACCAACGCTCCGAAAACTCAGGAAGCTTGTTCTTGTGCCAGCTCGCATGGAATCCCTCGTGCAACCAAGGCATGTTCAAGTCCAAACTGATTTTCGCGAGCCCATGTTTTTCGGCGAACTCCACCATCGTCGACCAAACGATGTCCCACTCTCGCGAGCCCTGAAGACGCACCGTTTGCTGTCGGACCTTGTTGTCGGAAACACCGCCTCGCGCCACGATGCTTTTTGAAAAGTTAAAGCTGCGTTTGATCAACAGTTCCAACTCGGCAAAGCCAAATACGCGGGTCGCAACCAAAGATCCAAG